>JAYTUR010000243.1:0-2279 GCA_043744475.1 Saprospiraceae bacterium
ATTGGCTCTCGGTTGTTGTCCTTGAATAATGGTGTCTTCCAAGTTGATAAACGTATTGTAAGCCCAATCAGAAAACAAAATAAAATAGCAAAAACTGTCAGGAGAATTGCGATCAAGAAACTTTTTGCCTCTTTTGTTAAACTTAAATCCGTTGTTGCCCGTTTTTTCGACGTACCCCATTGCATCAAGACAATTGAGAATAATTTCTGTGCCTTTTTCGCTGATGTTACAAGCCTTTGCAATATTGGCAACGCTGTTCTCTTGTTCACTCAATTGGTCTGTAATTTTGAGCTTGACAGCTACACCCAATGCTTTTGCCAATCCAACATTAACTGCTGCATCTACCAACGGATGCGGGATAATATTAATGTTCAGAAGGATTTTTTCAATAAAATTGAATTTATAAACCATTTTTAGCTTGTTTAAGACGTTTGTGAAATAGTTGTATTGTACCCACTGGCTCGCTTTCTTCCTAAAATTCCCCACTAACCTTGTACAACGAACGGCGTCGCTGGTGTTTCATATGTTGTGCGTTTGTCAATCCCCCTGCTTCACTAATTTCATGTCAAGAAATACTTCGCCTTCTTTTCCCGATGCGATTTCTGGTCGAGATCGAATAGTCCACGAGTTGGATGTCGGTTCCCAAGTCCAACGTTGTATATTTATTGGGTCAGTTTCATTATTCTCTTTTTGAACTAACTTAAGTTCATTACCATTGCGATAAGCATAACAAAAGCCTTCGAAATCATCAACGCCAAATACGCTCGCGCCTAGAACTACGTAACGCTTGTTGTTATGATTGTATGAGATAAAACCTTCAAATTCCATTGGTTTATTTATCCATGGAATTGTGTCATTGCCCATAAAATGATAATGCAGGAATTGGTGGTTTAAAACCCACTCTGCCTCTATGACCGCTGTGCCTGGAAATCCGTGAGCTATAGCTGTGACACTCCATTTGCCAACGAGGTGATCAAGAAGATCGTCGTGAAATTGACCTTTTATAGTATCCACCGAGCTTTGTGCAAATATTGGACTTGTAAGCAATGCTGATAGAATAATCAACACAATTGATATGAGTGTTTTATTTTTTGTCGTCATCATTAATAGTTGTATTTAGTTTTAAAATTTTTACAATTCTTAAAAAACTAATGAGAATTTTGAGATGTATTGCAGCATGACGCAAAACGATTGAATATGCAAAGCGTTTGTAGTATCTTTTGCATGGTCATTTGTACTGGTGCGAAGTTAATAACCGCTGGCACACACTCCGCTCAAAATACCCCACCAACACCTAAACGAACGAACGGCGCTGGTGTCGGTTTTGGGAATAATGTGCGATTATTAAAATTTGTGCGGTGCTATTGTAAAAGCAAAAATACTTGTTTTCATTAATAAATCAAGTATATTCTAAAGCAGCGTCCGAATTATTGGGAATGGATTTGGTCTAAGACACTAAGACATACTGCTCCTCAGTAACTTCGTCTCTCGCAATGACTTAAAGCTATATTTCGCGGGTCAAATACCTGAAAGATAGTGGGCGGTCGTTTAAAAAACGATACCAGCGGGATTTAATCATTTTTTACATTTCAACAACATTTATAATCCTAATCTTCAACTTTTTCAACAAATACATTCATATTTTGTAATTGCATATTGCCATAAAAAGTAGCAGTGGCAACATCAGCGGCATCTCTACCATAAGCTAAAACGACCCTTCCGCCTGTTGTTATCTGTTGAGTTGCATCAAAAGTGTACCATTTTCCATCCAAATACACCTCAAACCATGCGTGCATATCCATTGGATACAATGAATATAAATAACCCACCACTAAGCGTGCGGGAATACTGATGCTGCGACACAGCGAAATCGCTAAATGCGACAAATCCCTACATACACCAATTTGAGCGCTCAAAGTATCTAATGCCGAAGTGGTCGAATTACTATAATTATATGCGTATGTAATATTATTATGCACCCAACGACGAATGGTTTCTACTTTATGAAAGCCGGTGACACAGTATAAAACGATATCTGAAGCCAAAATACTTAATTTGTCCGATTCACAAAAACGGCTTGGTAATAAATATACAAGCGTATTATTAGGCAAATTTTCAACAGGACATGAGTCAATATTTTCATCGAAGTCATTAAACTCTTTAACATCTACAACAGTCGTTGAATTAACGCTAAAATTGCCAATCGGGACGACTAATCGGTCACAAGAATTGCCATAAAAATCAATATATTCTGTCAGTTGCACCTTAGGTTCAATATT
>JAYTUR010000244.1:0-2276 GCA_043744475.1 Saprospiraceae bacterium
GCGCGTTACACTCATGTTTTCGCCTTTTATCAAAGTAGTCCATTCCCAAGCTTGACAACCCAAGAACATGGCACCACCCATGATAGTCAATAACATCCAAAAAACAACACCCCCTCTATTACCACGATGCCCTTCTTGAACACCACGTACCATTGTAACAGAAGACACAATGAGAATGAATGTCATGACGGTTACAAAAAGAAGCGGTAAATGCGTTTCACCGGCAAATGGAAATGTGCGAAATACGAAATCAGGTACGGGCCATGTCGGCATACTGAACCGTAATGAGCCGTAAGCGATGAGGAATCCTGCAAATGTAAATGCGTCTGATAGCAAGAAGTACCACATCATGAGTTTACCATAACTCGCATTAAACGGTTCCGAACCACCACTCCAATCTTCTATTGCAGGAGAATGATCGTGATCAACATGATGTTGGTCTTTGTCTAAAATCTCTGTTGAAGCCATTATTATAAATATTATTTTTGACTTTGCTTAAAGTATTGATTGTCTTATTATTATCTTAAATTATCCCCTCAGTAAAAAATGCTTTTTACGATTGAGAAAGAAAAAAAGAGAACAGATAAATCCATAAAAAATCTACGAAATGCCAATATGTCAGTGTCAATTCGAATCGTAATTTTCGTTTTGCTGTTGGTTTGAAAGGCAATGAAAAAGCATGAACTAAAGCAATGAACAATACGGCTATACCGCCTAGTACGTGTGCTGCATGAAAACTTGTGAAGACATAAATAAAATCACCCGAAGGATTCAATGTCAACGGCACACCAATACTTTTCATATTTGTCCAAGCCACATATTGCAATGCCACAAAAGAAATGCCTAACAAGGTTGATAATACTAATAAACCTTTGTATAAACTCTCTTTTTCGCGTTTGAAACTCATATAAGAGAATTGTAACGTGACGCTACTCAATATAAGAACAGCTGTATTGACAAAAAATATGCTCGGCAATCTGAATTCTAACCAATTTCCAGCAGCTTGACGAACAACATAAGCACTCGTCCAAGCAGCAAACATCATAGTGATACTCCCGCAACCGAGCCAAAGCGCAAATTTCCACGGGTGAATCTTATTTCTTCTATTTATTATTGCCACTGCCATGTTTATATGTGTTTGAATGATAACATTTTACCCCCTCAGTAATTAAGGGTATATCACATAATTTTATCAAAATAAAGCGCGCATAAAGCAATCGGCAAATATGCGAGCGAAAAAAACATTTGAGCTCGCGCCGCTTCACGTGAGCATTTTTTGTATAAATCCCAACCGTAATAAACAAAAGCTAATGCTAAAACGGTTAGAATTATTGCTGAAAAGAAGCCCGTCGCGCCTAACAAATAAGGCATCCAACTTATGGGTAAAAGAAAAAGTGAATATATAACAGATTGTTTGCCAACTCTTTCGTCTTTTGCACCATCATTTGTGGGCAATAAATAAAAACCTGCGTTTTTGTAGTCTTCATCACCCAACCATGCAATGGCAAAAAAGTGCATAAACTGCCAAATAAATTGCAATCCAAATAAAGCTAATGCCAAAGATGTCAATTGTCCATTTTGTGCAGCTGTACAACCGATCACGATTGGTAAAGCGCCCGGAATTGCACCTATTGTCACCGCAAAATTAGAAACACGTTTCATCGGAGTGTAAACAAAGGAATACAAAATCAATGAAACCATACCTAAAAAAGCAGCCATCGGATTGAAAAATGCTAAAAGCGAAATACCCACAAGGCTTTGCAAACCTGCGAACAAAACACCTTCTGAAACCGACATACGCCCTGCTGAAATAGGGCGATTTTCAGTCCGTTTCATCAATTTATCATAGTCTTTTTCAATCACTTGATTCAGCGCATTCGCTGCTCCAGTTGTGAAAAGCCCACCAAAAAACAATATAACTAAATCCGACCAAACAATATTAGAATCAATAGCAATCAAGAACGCCATAACTGCTGAAAAAACAACAGTCAAAGACAATTTGAACTTCATCAGAACACCATAATCTCTTACTTTTAGAGCTAATGACGTGCTCAATCCAATACTTTCGTTTTTTATAACTGACACCTTTACTGAATTTTTATGAATTAATGGTCGCCTGGTGTTTCACCTGGCTTCATTGGTTCAATTTGAGGAATGTACTCGATACCGTCTTTACCATAGTCATACGCCCAACGGTGTACGACTGGTAGTTTATCACCCCAGTTACCATGTCCAGGATTAATCGGTGTTGTCCACTCTAAAGAGTTTGATTGCCA
>JAYTUR010000245.1:0-8790 GCA_043744475.1 Saprospiraceae bacterium
AAAGTCAATTTACCATTGACGCGCATGGTGTCCAACACTTTATAGTTGTTAAATTGGTCAACAACCATATCTGTTTTTACAGTAAATTTTGCAGCATCATTAGCTGTCCACCAATCTGTTAGGTTGCCGTTTAGGTCAAACTTACGTCCTTGGTCGTCAAAACCATGAGAGATTTCATGTCCGATGACCGCACCTATGCCCCCGTAATTAAAAGCATCATCGGCATCGTTGTTGAAAAACGGAAATTGTAGGATACCCGCGGGGAATACGATTTCGTTTTGCGTTGGATTATAATAAGCATTGACTGTAGGTGGTGTCATGCCCCAACGTGTTTTGTCAACAGGCTGACCAATGCGTTTCATATTGTCGTTAAAAGCAAAACGTTGTGCTGCAACAACATTGTCTAAATACGATTTTGAACGGTCTATACTGAGGGGGGTATAGTCCTGCCACTTGTCGGGATAACCGATTTTGCGGACGAAAGTATTGAGCTTACCCAACGCTTTGGCTTTGGTTTCCGTACTCATCCAATCGAGGGCATTGATGCGTTTTTCATATACTTTCATCAAGTTGCCAACGAGTTCGACCATACGAGCTTTGGCTTCAGGTTTGAAATGTTTTTCAACGTATAATTGCCCCAATGCTTCACCTAAGGTATTGTCAGTCATACCTGACACACGTTTCCAACGGGGCTGCATTTCTTTTTGACCCGTAAGGGCTTGTTGCATTTTAAAACCTTCTTCAACAAAAGCACTGCTTAAAAACGGCAAAGCTCCTTTCGCTGTATTCCACTTCAAAAAGATTTTAAAATCGTCCAAAGTATTATTTTTGAGTTGACTACTGACTTCTTTCAAAAAATTAGGCTCACTAACGATGGCATAATCAACTTTTGCACCATTCAAAACGCGGGTCATAAACTGCTCCCAACGCATCTGAGGACACACTTTTTCGAGGTCTGCAACGGTCATTTTGTTGTACCGTTTTTCAGGGTCACGCATTTCAACGCGGCTCAAACGGGCTTTGGCATAGGCGGTTTCGATGCGCATAATGGTAGAAACAGCCGTTTTTGCTTTTGCTTCTGACTCACCTATCAAGCGAAAAACATTAAAAATATGCGATTCGTAGGCGGCACGCACCTTTTTCATGCGGTCATCATCTTTCAAATAATAATCACGGTCGGGCAAGTTGAGACCACCTGCAAAAATTTGAGGAACAAAGGCATTGCTGTTTTTAGCATCCAACCCGCCCCGAAAACCGAATAGTGAACCGTTGCCTTCTGCATATTCATCAGTGATATAGGTTAATAGTTCAAGGTAGCTTTTCAGTTTATCAATGCGGTCGAGATAAGGTTTTAAAGGTGCCATGCCTGCTTTTTCGATGGCAGCAGAGTCCATACCTGCCGCATAAAAATCGCCGACTTTTTGTTGAATTGAGCCTTTTGTGCTGGGCTTTGAAGCAATATCTTCGCAAATAGCTTTTAAGGCTTTTTGATTAAATTCTTGAAGTTCGTTGAAGCTACCCCACCGGGCTTCTGTTGCTGGAATTGGCGTGTTTTTGAGCCACGAGCCGTTGGCATATTCATAAAAGTCGTCTTGTGGACGGACATTTAGATTGAAATTGGCGACATCAATAAATTTCATTTTACCAGCGGGGGTAACAATGTTATTGTTCGTCGTTGTGGTCGTGCTGCCTGTTGTTTTTTTTGAGCAAGACAAGGCAGCAAGCGAAAGTGTTGTTGCCAATAGAAATAGGTCTAGTTTTTTCATTTTTTATAAAAAAATTGATTTGATTAATGAATATTTTTTGTTTTTAACGATTCAAAGAGTGACAAATATAAGTTAAGTTACCTCTTTTCACTTGGTAAGAGAGGAGTAATTTCCTTTTTTTTCTGGTGCTTATACCAATTTACGGATTTATCGCGATTTTTTTCTATAAGGTCAAGGCTTTAATTGTAGAATTATGAAAAACATCCGTTATTAAAAAGACATCAATTTGAAACTTCATTTAGTCAAATGAGTAAAAAAGTTTACTTTTGCACCGCTTTTAAAGATTTTTTTTAAAAGTGATGCGTTATGCCTGTTGTTTTTTACCCCCTCAGTATTTCTTCAAATTTTGAGTGTCGAGTAACGAGTTTTGATTTTTTGCACAATATATTGATAATCAATGCAGATTTGAAACTCAAAACCCGAAATCAAAACGTAATTTAGTTAACATCGCCTTTTTAATTAAAAAAATTAAACAAAAATCGCTGAACGATAATGAAAAAAGTGTTGCTCTCAATTGCCGCTACTTGCTTTCTTTTTGCGGCTCAATCCCTTGGACAATCTGACCCTGTACTTTTTACTGTTGATGGCAAACCCGTCAATGTTTCAGAGTTCAACTACATTTATTCAAAAACAAATGGTGCTAAGGCCGATTTCAGCAAAGCATCTGTTATGGAGTATCTCGACCTTTATACCCGCTTCAAAATGAAAGTGGCTAAGGCAAAAGAGATGAAACTTGATACGATTCCCGCTTTGATTGAGGAACTATTGGGGTATCGCCGTCAATTGGCAGACAGCTATTTGACTGACCGCGAGGTGAGCGATAAATTGGTCAAAGAAGTGTATAACCGCATGTTAAAAGACATTAAGGTGAGTCATATTTTAATCAAAATTGATAAAAATGATACGTTAAAGGCTTATAACAGCGTCAAAGAAGCCCAAATACGTTTGGCAAAAGGTGATAAGTTTGAGGATGTCGCCAAAGCATTGTCTCAAGACGAAACATCAAAGGACAACGGTGGACTAATTGGCTATTTGACAGCTATGTTGCCCGAAGGTTTTTATGCTTTTGAAACGGCTATTTATACCACGCCAGTTGGCAAAACGAGTGGTATTGTGCGCTCACCTATGGGTTATCACATTATTAAGGTGAATGGAGAACGCCCTGCACGTGGGGAAATTGAAGTTGCGCATATACTTATCAGAGCAAAAAGAGATGGGCTTGAACAACCAGATGCGAAGGGACGTATTGACAAAATTTATGCTGACCTAAAAGCAGGAAAAGCCTTTGAAGAATTGGCTTCACGTTATACTGAGGACCAAAACTCGCAAGCGAAAGCGGGTTATCTTGGTTTTTTCGGCATTGGTCGCTACGAAATTGGTTTTGAAGATGCCGCATTTGGCTTGACAAAAGATGGTGATTTTACGGAACCTTACGCTTCAAGCATCGGTTGGCACATCATTCGACGCATCTCAAAAAAAGATATAGAACCTTATGATGCGATAAAAAGCCGCTTGAAAGCGCGGATTCAACGCGACCCGCGTTTTGAATTGGCGAGAGAAGCGATGGTTGAACGCATCAAAAAGGAAGCTAATTTTACTGAGGGGGTCGCTACGCGCGATAAATTTATTGCAACGCTCGATTCATCATTCTTAACATACGCGTATCGTGTGCCTGTAACGCCGTCTCCTGAAAAATTATTGAGTTTTGATGCCACCACGACAACGATTGGCGATTGGGCTTATTGGCTCGGTGAAAGTGCAAATAAGCGCATCAATTACTCGATGCAGTATAATAATAACGTGTCGGACGTTGCTAAAAAACTGTACAGCGAGTTTGTCGTTGAAAAAGCCTTGGGTTATGAAGAAACACAACTTGATAAAAAATATCCTGATTTTAAAAATTTGATGCGTGAATACGAAGAAGGTATTTTGTTATTCGAAGCTATCAAGCAAAATGTGTGGGATAAAGCATCGCAAGACACCGTTGGGCTTGAAAAATTCTTCGATAAAAACAAAAGCCGCTATGCTTGGGACGAACGGGCTTCCTTAATTTATTATGCGATTCGTGATTCTGCTAAATCCGATTCATTGAAAATTCGGAAATATGCGACAAAGCACACGCCGCAACAGGTTCTGAAAAAGTTTAATAAAAAAGGCAATGCAGTTTCATACAAAGAGGAAACCTTAGAGCGTGGAAAAGGTAAGGTTTTAGACCCCTCAGTATGGAAGGCAGGAAAAGTCATTGTGAACAATAATGAGCCTTTGAAATTCATAAAAGTTGAAAAAATCATTCCTAAAACGCCGAAAGCCTTGAAAGATGCACGTGGTTATGTTGTTGCAGATTATCAAGAATTTTTAGAAAGCGAATGGATGAATGAGCTACAAGCAAAATATAAGGTTGTGGTCAATCAAGATGTTTTAAATTCAATCATTAAGTAATGGATAATGGATAGTTGTAAATGGATAGTGGATAATACTATCCATTTACAACTATCCATTATCAACTATTAGAAACATGTTTTTAAGAAAAAATACCCTTTTTTGTCTGTTTATTCTGCTTTCTTTAGCGGCGTGTCAAAAAAATACGAACCCCTCAGGCAGCAATCGGATATTGGCATCAGTTTACAATAGGTCGTTGTATTTGAGCGATATGGAGGGTATGTTTTCGGAAAATGCGACGCGTGAGGATAGTTTACAAGTCATCAATGCTTTTTGTGACCGTTGGATTCGGGAACAACTCGTAATGACAGAAGCGGAACGCAATATCCCAAAGGACTTGAACCTCGATGAATTGGTAAAAAAATATCGGGAATCGCTCATTTTAACCAATTATGAAGAGCAATTAACGAAAATAGGCTTAGATACGACTATTACAGACGATGAACTGCACACTTTCTACGAAAAAAATAAGGAGCAATATCAACTCGAAACGCCCATTGCGCGGTGCTATTTTTTAAAAATTCAAAAACCCGCGCCTCAATCCGATAGTTTGTCGAAGTGGTGGAATGCACCTAAATCGGGTGACAATCTGACAAAACTAAAAATTTACGCCAAAGCGAATGCAAAGGCATATATTTTAGAAGATTCGGTCTGGACACGATTGGATAAAATTGCCGAGATGTTGCCCAAAGGAACGATTTCAACCGAAAATATGTCTCGTGACAAAGAATTGACAATGAAAGACGATGATTTTCAATACTATTTTAGGGCATTAGGCGTGATGAACAAACAAGAAATTGCACCTTTGTCGTTTATTAGAGAACAAGCATCGAAATATATCGTCCACCAACGTCAGATTCAACTGTTGGAAAAGAAAAAACAAGAGATGTACGACACAGAATTGCGAAAAAATAATGTCAAAATTTATAGTTATTAAGATAATGATGAAAAAAATAGTTTTGTTTTTAAGCCTCGTTTTGAGTTTAACAAAAATGACGGCACAGCAGAGAGAATTGGTTGACAAAGTTGTCGCTAAAGTGGGCGACGAATACGTCCTGTTATCCGAAGTTGAAGAACAGTTTTCCTACGCCAAAGACCAACACAAGGATTTGCCCGACAACTACCGCTGCCTTGTCCTTGACCAAATTTTGGTGACTAAACTGCTTGTCGCACAAGCAAAAATTGACTCTTTGTATCCAAAAGACGATGAATTGGAGCAGCAATTGACCGCTCGTTTTGATAAAATTCTCGATTATATGGGTAACAATGAGCAGCAGTTCATTGACTATTATGGTCAAACACCAGGTGTTATGAAAGAGTCAATGCGCGACGACATGCGCGACCAAATCATGGGCGACAAAATGAAAGCGAAGGTATTGGCTGATGTGGTGGTCACACCTTCGGAAGTACGCCAGTTTTTCAAAAACATTCCGAAGGACAGTTTGCCTTATTTCAATCAAGAAGTTGAAATCTCTGAAATCACCTATAAAGCGAAACCGAATGATGTTCAAAAAAAATTGGCTAAAGATAAATTGACGGACATCCGCGAACAAATAACAAGCGGCAAATTGCCTTTCGAAGATTTGGCTAAAAAATTCTCGCAAGACCCCGGTTCAGGACGTGAAGGCGGCGATTTGGGTTGGGCGAAACGCGGTAAATTTGTGCCCGAATTCGAAGCTGCAGCATATAAATTAGAACCCAAGCAGATGTCAGAAGTCATTGAGTCTGAATTTGGCTTCCACATCATTCAGCTCCTTGAAAGACGCGGCAATACCATACATACACGTCATATTTTGATAAAACCAGAAGTAACAGAAGAGGATTATCAATTGGCACGCCATATTTTGGACTCTGTTAGATTGCTTTTGGTCAAGGATTCAATGCCTTTTTCGTATGCAGTTAAAACTTATGGCGATAAAAACGCTCAAAGCTATCACAATGACGGGCGTATGACGAACCCTACTTCAGGTAACAATATTTTTGAAACACGCGACCTCGACCCTGATACTTATTTTGCCGTTGACACGATGAAAATTAAAAGCATTAGCAAACCGATAGAAGTGAATTTGCCTACGGGTGAGAAGTATTATCGTCTCATCAAATTGAACTCTAAAACAGTACCACATAAAGCCAATTTGTTGCAAGACTACAACAAAATCTCAATGGCAACGGTGGAACAAAAGAAAAGTCAATCCCTTGTGAAATGGATTGAACGCCGAGCAACAACAACATTCGTTTATATTGACCCTATGTTTACAAAATGTCCTAATTTGGATAAATGGTTGAAAAAAGCAAATCCTTAAATTAATGGATAATGGATAATAATGAAGGGCAAAACGTGAAATAAACGTTTTGCCCTTCATTATTATCCATTATCCGCTATCCATCATCCATTTTATTGTTGTTGCTGCGCTACTGCTTCATAGTCTATCAATGGTACTGTTGAAGATTTTAAAGTCAATAATACGGGATTATTATCTTCGAAAACATGACCGTTTTCATAACCCACAGAGACATAAACGCTTAGGGCTTGATTGGCTGGACCTTTAAAAGTACCTTTCACAGGGCTGCAATCGTTGAAATGACGACCCACAGCTAAAATAACATGTTGGTCGCTTACCCACGTATTGTTTGTAGGGTCAATACCCACCCAACCTGTTGACGGCAAATACACTTCAACCCACGCATGGGTCGCTCCTGCACCCCGAACACCGTCTTGATTGGGACAGATATAGCCACTCACATAACGCGATGGAATCGAAGTTGAGCGCAACATTTCAAGCAAAACATGCGCAAAGTCTTGACAAACCCCCGATTTATGTTCAAGGATTTCGTCAACCGTCGTTTCAATGGTTGTGATACCTTTTTTGTATGCAAATTCATCAAAGATGTACTCCGAGCAGCGTTGGATGAACATAGCGGGCGTATCACGGCTATGTCGTAAATCGTTTACCATTGCCCGAAGTTCCTCTTTGGCATGAATAGATTCGGGTTTGGCGAGGTCAAGCATTTTCAAATCGCTTGAAATAGCCCCCCTCAGTATTTCCCAGTCTGAAAACTTAGATATCGCAACAGGATTGATATTATTACCAGCGTTGACATTTACAATCAATTGACTGTCAATGACTAACTCTTGATGCGCATTGTCAACCAGAAACCACCCAACTGTATTTCCCCAATAATCAGGGAACAGATTTACTGAGGGGTCGCCTGTAATGACTAACTTCTGACTTTGTAACTGCTGATCGGGATGTGCATAAGGAAAAATTTTTATTTGGTTAGCACTTTCACGAACCGGTCGGTCGTAAGTGTATTTTGTGATATGTTGTATTTTAAATATAGGCATGATCTCGTGTTATCCGAAGTATTTTAAGTACGCGTTTTTCGTATAAGGAGAGAATAGACTAATTTTAAAAAATTTCCCTATTCTAAGTACCCCACCCTGTTTATTTAGGCATAGCTACTTATTAGTAATCAAAATGTTCTAACTTCAATTGTAAGCAAAATAACTACGGCTCAATGCACTACTAAAACCATAAAGGTCATTTCTGACATCTGATAAAAAATCATGCAAGCCTTTTTCTGAAATACTTTCGTCGTCTGCATATTCAACCATGGAACGCAAGCGTCCGATTAATTTTTGCAATTTGGGTGTCGCTTCAATGTTTTCACTCGACATTCCTCGAATAGTTCTATCAAGACGAATAAGACAATAAAGGACTGAACGTGGAAATTGGGTATTCAAAAGTGTCATATTGACGACATTTTGACCGTTCAAACCAGTCCAATATGACTTCGTGTAAAGCTCATACCCACTCAAAGACAGCAATAAATTGCGGTAGTAGGGAATCTCTTCAGAGTCGCCCATATTGTAGCGTTCATCATTGAATTTTATATCTAAAATATCAACAGTTTGCATACTGCGCTCAATAAACTTACCAAGATTCATAAAATTCCAACCTTGTCCACGAGGCATGGTGACTTCAATAACACCATAATAAAGCAAACAATGGTCAATCAGCTTACTCAAAATTGCCACTTGTTCGTCGTTTTCGATGGCATTTTCAATGGCAGTGCTATTCACATAGTGATAAAATTCGTTCATACACTCCCAAGCCTCTTTCGTAATGTGGTCCTGCATACCGCGTGCATTCTCACGCGCCTTACCGATGATGTTCCGTATCGAGTTGGGATTATCACGACTCGCCATCATAAAAAGCAAAACATCATCGGCGTTATTACTGAACGCTGCTATTTGCTCATCGGGCATATTGGCAAATACCTTCAAAACAGGCTTCCAACTAAACGCCTCTTCGCCCGTTTGGTCGAATGACGTAATGAAATTTGTTTTTAACATGCGCAAAATGCCATCTGTACGCTCAACATAACGCGTCATCCAAAATAATGAATCTGCAATCCGACTTAACATATAGTATTCTTGTTTTTTTATTGGAAAAATGCCCCCCTCAGTATGTTTTGAGTTTTGAGAAACTGCTTTAAAACTAAAAACATACAATTACTCACAGTTTTTTGCTTCGCAAAAAAGCGTGCAGAGAGAAAATCTATCAGAGCGAAGCTGTTTTTT
>JAYTUR010000246.1:0-2272 GCA_043744475.1 Saprospiraceae bacterium
TACGCCGATATTGTGAAAGACCGCGTCGAAGGCATGAAACAAATCAGCCGCGTGGACGTGGTTGGCGCATTGGATAGAGAAATCCAAATCAACGTGGACATGTACAAAATGTCAGCAAATGTGTTGACATTGACGGACATAGAAAGGGCGGTAGCCAGTGAAAATATGACCATTTCGGGTGGTAATGTGGACATGAACAATGTCAAACGCAATATGTCTATTTCGGGTCAATTCACGAATCCACGCCAAATTCAAGAGATTGTACTGAGGGGTGGTAATGGTGCGATTGTGAAATTAAAAGACATTGCCGAAGTAAAAGATACTTACGAAGAGCCAAAAAGTTATGCGCGATTCAATGGTAAAAACGTGATTTCACTCAATGTGATTAAGCGTGGTGGTGAAAATCTTATCATTGCGAGTGACGAAATCAAGCGCATTTGTGATGAATTGAAGCAAACAACTTTTCCAAAAGAGCTACAAATCGGTATCACAGGCGACCAATCCATAAGAACGCGCGTGACGCTCGATGACCTTATTAATACGATTATTATCGGTTTTATTCTGGTAACATTTATATTGTTGTTCTTCATGGGCACGGTCAACGCCTTGTTTGTGGCTTTGTCAGTTCCGCTTTCGATGGCTGTTGCGTTTTTGTTTGAACCGACCTTGTTTACAGGCTTTTTGGGTTATAAGACATTTTCATTGAATATGATTGTTTTGTTCTCCTTCCTGCTTGCGCTCGGTATTGTGGTGGACGATGCGATTGTGGTCATCGAAAATACGCATCGTATTTTTGCAAACGGTAAAGTGCCTATTAAAAAAGCGGCAAAACTCGCCGCAGGAGAAATCTTCTTACCCGTTTTGTCAGGTACATTGACGACCCTTGCGCCGTTTTTTCCATTGGCATTTTGGCAGGGCACGATTGGTAGATTTATGTTTTACTTGCCCATAACGATGATTGTAACGCTTTTTGCCTCATTAGTTGTCGCGTATATCATCAATCCTGTTTTTGCAGTTGATTTTATGAAGCCACATCCAGAGGGCAAACAAAAGAAAGCGACGCGCGGTTTTTACATCACGTGCCTTGTTTTCTTAGGCATGACTGTGGTTGGTTATTTGATTAATTTTGGTGTTGGCAATTTGACATTGACATTTTTCTTTTTGTATTTGTTAAACAAATTTGTGCTGAACGATGCATCAGAAGCGTTTCAAAAAAAGGCTTGGCCCAAAGTGCAAGACGTTTATGCCAATATCGTAACGGCTATTTTGAAATCAAAATGGCGGGCTATGGGTGTACTTTTAGCGACGATTGTTTTGCTGTTTGTCAGCTTCATTTTAGTTGGTATTGCAAAACCGAATGTTGTGTTTTTTCCAGCAGCTGAACCGAATTTTGCCTTTACATATATAAAATTACCAGTCGGAACTGATACAAAATACACTGATAAAGTAACGCAAGACGTTGAAAAACGCATTATGGGTATTTTGGGTAATAACAATCCTGTAGTTTCATCTGTCATTGCAAACGTCGCTGTTGGGGCAGGAGACCCGCAAAGTTTTGACCTTTCCACCAATTCAAATCTCGGCAAAGTTACTGTAGCTTTTGTGCCGTTTGCTGAACGCGGCGGCAAATCAACAAGTGCAGTTTTGAAACAAATTCGAGATGCGGTCAAAGGTGTGCCTGGTGCAGAAATCGTGGTGGAACAAGAAGCAGGCGGTCCGCCCACTGAAAAACCGATTTCGATTGAGATTTCAGGGGAAGACTATAAGGAACTGGCGAAGGCTTCACAAGGCTTGAAACGCTATCTCGATTCGCTTCAAATAGCAGGTGTTGAGGAGTTAAAATCTGATTTGAACATCAAAAAACCCGAAGTAACGGTCAATATCGACCGTACCAGAGCCATGCGTGAAGGCGTGTCAACGGCTCAAATCGGTATGGATATGCGGACTTCGTTGTTTGGTAAAGAAATTACGAAGTTCAAAACGCCTGACGAAGACTTCCCTGTCAACTTGCGTTTTCAAGAAGACCAACGTGATAATGTCAATACGCTTTTAGGGCAAAAAATCATTTACCGCGATATGGTTATGCAAGGACAATTGCGCTCTGTACCGCTTAATGCATTAGCGAGTTTGAGTTATGGCAATACTTTGGGCGGCATCAAACGCAAAAATCTAAAGCGTGTCGTGACGATTTCTTCTAATGTTTTGTCGGATTTTAATCCTAATCAAGTTGTGGCACAAGTAGAAGCAGCCGCAGCCAAATTTAAAGCACCTG
>JAYTUR010000247.1:0-8772 GCA_043744475.1 Saprospiraceae bacterium
CGACAACTCGGCATATCTGACACCGATATTTTATCGGATTACCCCTCGTTAAGAGCCGTAGATTTGCTGAGTGTTTGGCATTATTATCAAACCCATAAAGAAGAAATTGAGAAACTTATTGTAGAAAACGAACAAGCATAACTTTAACAATGGCAAGGTTCTATACTAATGAAAACTTTAGACGCAGAATTGTTGTCTCCTTGAGGCAATTAGGACATGACGTTTTAACATCTTTCGAAGCAGGAAACGCTAATTTGCGGATTCCTGACGAAGAGGTTTTAACTTTTGCACACGCCGATAATCGGATTGTGTTAACTTTTAATCGTAAAGATTTTATTCGGATCCATCGCCAAAATCCGACTCATTCGGGCATCATAGTTTGCACAGAAGACAACGATTATGCAGCCCTTGCCAAAAGAATTGATGACGCAGTGTCATTGAAAGACAATCTTGACAATCAATTAATTCGCCTCAATCGTCCCAATCTTTAATAAATTGTCCATTATTTTTATCCCAAAGAATGTCCTCCTGATGCCGCTGCTTTATTCCCATAGTTTATAAATCCATTATGCACCGACGGCGAAGTTTAACACTTCGCCGTCGGTCGTTATATAAAAAAAATTATATTTTATCGTTTATACATTTGCATAATTCAAATATTAATTGCTATTTTGTGTTGTAAAAAACAAACAACAAATTTTTAAAACTGATTTCATAACAACTTTAAACCCATCTGAACTATTTTGTATTTAATCAAAGAAAAACAATAGCCATACCGCCGCCCGGGTGTCAAGGTTAATCGTTGGCTGAAACGACTCAAACGACACCAGCCCCTACTAAGGAGATAGCCCTATCAGCTTCTCGTCCGTACCTACCGCTTTCGCAGATTCAAGCATCTGTATAATCCTACTGACAATTGATGTAAAGAAAAAAGCAACTGCCTTCGTACCGTTGGGAAAGTCTTTCGTATCGCCGAGAAAGTCCTTCGTATTGCCGAGAAAGTCCTTCGTACCGTTAGAAAAGTGCTTCGTATCGTCGAGAAAGTTCTTCGTACCGTTGGGAAAATCCTTCGTACCGTTGAGAAAATTCTTCGTACTGTTGGAAAAGTCTTTTTTTTTAGTCAATTAGCACTTAATTGTTTTTTAATACTGTATCTATTTTATTGATAATCAATGACTTATACGTTCATTGTTGTTGTTTTTTTTTAAAAAATTTATTTCATAACGGATGTTACGCATGACTGCTAAAATGACTAACGTTTTTTTTTAGCCGACTTTTGCTTTAAAGGGTGCAGTTAGTGATTCAAGTGCGTAACATCATTTAATTATTTATTTAAAAATGATCAAATCGAAATATCAATGCTCGCAAACCAGTTTATATGCTATTTGCATCTTAGCGTGGCAAATGTGCCGCGACAATCAAGCCGCTTTTTTTGCTTTTGATGCCCTTTATACTGAGGGGTACATTCTTGAAAATTTAGCCCGCGTCAATGCCGCCAAAGACCTGCCTAATTTTCAGGCACGTAAAGAAGATCTCGCGCTGCTTTCCGTCGAATACGACAAAGTAGCAACCGATTTGGTCGCTTTGGCAAAAATGCTCAAAAACTCCGTCGAACGCGCTTATAAGGACAACAAAAACATCCAGAAAATCATGCTGACAACAGCGGGTTTTGACTACTTTGCAAAAGTTAAAGACTTTGATGACAAAGCCATTACGCCGTTCATGAGTGCCGCCTTGACGTTTATCGCCGAAAAAGCGGATGTTTTGAACACGGCAGGCAAATTGCCCGTTGGTTTTGCCGTGCAATTCAACGACATCAATACCGCTTTTGTGGATGTTTTAGCTCGTTACAATGCCGCTGTTATCGCCACAAAGACAAAAACCGACGAAAAAGTGGCAGTCAATAATGACATCTACGACCGCGTCAACAATTTGCTCGACGATGCGCAATTCATGTATCAGCAAATGCCCGACCGCGCCAAACAATACCAATTCAACACGCTTTGGAATATCGTAGAACCGACCAAAAGCTCCGGCATCAGCGGTAAAATCCTTGCGGTGGGTGGCAAAAAAAGCCTCGGCAACATCACCGTCACCGAACCGCTCACGGGCAAAACCACGGTCAGTGACAAAGATGGCAGCTTCAATATCTACCTCACCGAAGGTATCTGGTCGCTCATCCTTGCCGCCGATGGCTACACTACCCAAACCATAACGGGCATCGAAGTCCAAAAAGGCGTGGTGAAACGGTTGAATGTGGAGATGGTATCAATTCCTCAGCCTCAAACGGCGTAGGCGATTCTTTTTTAATCAAACAGAAGGGCGGCGTGTGGGGACACGTCGCCCTTTGTTTACTTATCTTCTCAAGCGATAATAACTTGGTACTTTTTTTTTATAGGATTTAAACTTTTTGATAAAATATTTAAAGAGATTTTAAAGTTGTAATGAAATGTACCCACTCGTCCAAACAATCTTCAATATCATCAGTCGTTTTATTCCAAGTGTATAAATGCCAGTAGTGTTCGTACCCGATAGTTTTAGCTGCTTTTTCTATACTTTTCCCACTTTTAGGTCCACAACATTCAGCAAATAACCATACTTTTTTGACATATTTTTTCATATTATTGCAATAGGCAACTTCAATATTTGTTTTTGTAATGAATGATTTACAACTAATTACAGCAACAGCATTATCTTTTTCAATAAATCTAAAATCCATCACACTTTCATTGTCGCCACTACCATTCCATCTAGCGTAATGCCTACCTTTATAGATAATTATATCACACTCGGAGGAACAATATTCTCCATTTTCATCAAGTATGTGTCCCCATGTTACTTTAAATGGTGTTCCATTTAGAGCTTTTCGTATTTCATATATTAACAATGCCGAAAAACGCAAACCTCGAATAAAAGGTAAAATAGCTCCTTTATTCTTAGTCTGATTTTTATCCAAAGCTCTCATGAAAGTATCCAAGCGAAATGTTGATAATTCATTTTTGAGAACACTATATTGTTGTTTAGTTAGTACTTTCGAATGTCCACTTAACATAGATTTTTATTGCAGTATTTGATTAATAAATTCTTTGAATGATAAATTCTGTTCTTTAGCTTTTGTTTTGAGAACTCTTTCTCCATTCTTTGTAATTTTAATGCTTCCGATATTATTATAGAATACTAAATCAACTAATTCTTTGTTGTTCAATAGGTTATTAAGATAAATTTTAAAATACTCTTTATCTTTATGCAAATCACCGACATAAAAATTGATTACAGAGATTTTGATATTAGCTGATTTTGTTACTCTATTGGCTAGTGTTTTAATATCTTCATGAGGATATTGCTTTCTTAAAGGAGGTAAAGTTTTTAGGTCTTGACTACTCAACTCTTTATTTAGAATTAATTGGGCAATAATTTCTTGGTCTTCTATACTAAACTTACTTAAGTCGTTTACTGCTGAAACTTTATCAATTTGTCGTGCTTTAACTAGGGTTTTAATTGAATCACTCAATTTATCCACACTTAGGAAGCGATTCAGCATACCTGATGATATGCCAATCTCGTCAGAAACCTTTTGAAGGCTACCGAACTCATTTTTTAGCCATAAAATATCTTCGGCTATTTTAATTATGTTGTCGCGTCTTTTATTGCGCTTTGTGTTCAATAAAAGACGACTTATTACTTCTTCTTTTGTTCTCATTTTTTATTCTGTTAAATAATCGTTTGTTTTTAACCATGTTATTAAAGAATCCAATGCTATCATTTCTTTATCTATTTGCAAATGTTCATTCGCTAGTTTCAATGCCTTTGCTATTTTAAAAGATAAATTTAAGATTAATCTTTCTTCATGCTTTGGGGTTACAGCACTTTTGACTATATCACGTACTGTTGCTTGAGGATTGGCTTGGGCAAAATTGACAAAGCGTGTTTTTTCGTAACTTGTCAACTTAACTATTTCATCAATTAAAACATCTGCCTTGGCTACGTCACCTTGTGACGCTTCAATAGCCCGTGTTGCATCCGCCCAAGAAATTGTACCACTCCGAATCAAATTCTTTAATTTTGCAGTCGCTTGCGTTTGGATTTTGATATAGCCCGTTATTGCTTTAATACTAAGCCCTAATTTTTCTTTTACTTTTTGTTTGTCATAATTATAATGCACGTATAGTTTTGTAACGGCATCCATTATGTCGCTACGGTTTAATTCTTGACGCAAAAGATTTTCAGAAAGAGAAAGAGTCAGAGCATCTATATCGCTTATTTGACCCGTAAAAGAGGCTTTTATAGTCGTAGCACCTAATAATTGATGTGCCATAAAGCGGCGTTGACCAACCACCACGTCATAAGGCGGGTGTCCGTAAGTACCTTTTAGTACCACGGGCTGCATTAAACCGTTTTGCTTAATGCTGTCGGCTAATTCATGAAGGTTAGCTTGGGAATTAGGGGATTTACTATTACATCTACTGCAATTATCAAATGATATTATCTGTTCCAATGGTATATCGTAAATTGTAGAATTTATTATCATAGTCTGACTTAATGTTATAAATTTTAGACTTAATACTAGAGTTTTACATATTGTTTTGCATTGATATTCCAGTACCCCTCAGTATTTTGTCTTTATTTTTCAAATTTATGCTTTTGATGCCATTGAATACGTTCCCAATCAGGATAATGTTTTTGTGAAAGTGGCAATGAAATTACTTTACCATGAAATTGTTTTAAACCGTGAGAACTATTGGATTCATCAAATTTTGATGAAATGATAACTTCATAATCTTTTGAAAGCGTCAATAAACCTCTATCAAATGCTGTGTGCAAAGTTGGCGACAAAGCAATACCATTTGAAATAATGTCAATATAAGAAACACTAAAAGGTTCAATATGACAGGCTTCAACAAGTAGTGTATTATTAAATTTAACATTTACTTTCAAATCTGATATACAACAAGCGTAATGATAATTTTTCAAAACATCTCTTGTAAAAATACGACTCCTCAGTATTACTTCCTCTTCAAAGGCTTCTACTTTTAACGATGCTTTTAATGCTTTAACTTTTGTCATGTAGCCAACGGCAGTTTCATTCAAAATATCATTTTCAATATCTTGAATAATGTACAAACCTCCTTCTGCACCGCCTTTGGATGTACTATTAGGAAAATAATGCTCAATTAAAAGCTCTCTTAAAACGGTTCTATTCTCCATTTTTTGCAATATTTCAAATAATTCAGTATCAATTTGAGCATATTTCACAGCAGTTTGTAAATTTCCTAAACGACGCATTGAATCCTTTGATTTTACCCATAATTCGCAACCTGCATTTGGAATCAATTTCCAAAAACTAGAAGTATTCAAATGATAAAAAGGTAAAGCGATACTTCTATCGTGGTTCGTCTCTACAAAAACCGTCCAATTGGCTTTGAAAAAACCCATAAGTTCAGTGGATAGATAAATCTTTGAATTTGTTATAAAACCTTTGTCAAAAGCATCGAGAATACTTAACAGTAAAATAGGTTTATGTGGTGCACCACCGTTTTTGGAATCGCGCCGAAGATGTGTAAATGCGTAAGTATAGAAGGGTAAATCTTTGTTTTTCATTTCAATTTAAAATACTTTGGATATTGTAGGTCAAGCGGAGGCTTTCCTTTTCAAATGATTCTCCAACTCTTTTTCCAAATCCCCTGTCAGTCCTCTTTTATTTTTAAGAAGGATTTTAGATTTATGCAAATCCAACAAATTATTGATTAACTGAACATCTTGAGGGTAGTCTTGACAAACTTGTTCTAAAAGTTCATCTTCTTTCTGTTTTTGGATTTCCTGTTTATCCATGTCAAAGTCATTGAAGTTATAAATTTTATTGTAAATATCAGCAACACGCGGATAAAATATACCGTCTCTATACCAAATTATTTGAATCGCGATTAATTCTTGTTGAGTAATTAGAATCATATTAGGGTCTTCTTCTCTGATTTCCTTTTGCGCTTTTAATAAATCTTCTAATATTTTTGCTCTAACGCTCGATAAATAAGGTCCATGTACCCCCTGTAATTGTACCATTTCGACGTTCTTTTTGTCGGTATTTTTCATGATTGGTTTGTGTTTCGGCTAAATAATTACGCAATTCCAAAAGCGGCAGCATCCATTCTTCTCCGTTATCAACCAATGCTTGCATAGATTTATCTTTATTTACAACGGTGCATACCCAACACCCGAAACGACTATTTCCGCAAGAAGGTGTAGTGGTATCAATAACTAAAGGACAATCTCCTCCTGACGCATTTCTATATAGTGTTACTAATTCTCTATTTGTTCCACCCCATAATGGTGGGTTTTGTAACAAGTATTGCCAAACTTCATCAGTTATGACATCTTTGATGGGGGCATAAACAAAAGCATTAGGTAATACGTGTTTTCGCAATCTGTTACCAAACATTTCACGTTGTTTCATTGACTTGGCACGGTTAGAACTTTCATCGGACCTTGTACCCAAAAGAATGATGACCTCACCTGAATCATTGATTTTGTCTAAAATGAATTTAGTAGTAGGACTTATCTTTAGTCTATCAGTGCACCAACGAAACAAGCTACTTGGTGTTGGATAACCCCGACCAATCAAATTTAACCAAAAAGTATCTTCTAATTTAGGCGTTGTACGAACGACGGAAATAGGCAAACCTGTCTTTAGAACTGCTGCTTCGATTTTATTTAATGTCCTCTCGGTAAAATTAATAATTTTAGGATTTTCTACGAGTGTGTTATTACACACTACATATATAGGACGTTGATAAGCCTTTGCCATCTCAATTTTACTTATAGCACTCCAAACTAGCTGCAAAAGCATAGTTGAATCTTTACCACCGCTAAAGCCAATTATCCAAGGGCGGTTGTTGTCTTGTGCCAAATATTGGTCTCTGATTTCTGACTCTAAAAATTTAATATCTATCATAATCCTTTTTTTAACAGTATGTTCGAATTCCAAAGATACTATGTTCTTTTATTTTTTTGAATTGATTTGAACATTTACATTTTTATATTTCCATATCATTGGTTATCAGACCTTTACCAACAGCTCTGATTGAAATTTCGAAGTATAAAAATATTGATGCAAATATGTAATAATCAACGACTTAGAGCAATAAGTTTAAATCGCTCCTTTGAAAGTAACTCAAATCAGTCAAATAATTAATAGAACTTACGGAATAATTTGATTTTACAAATAAAATTAATCCACCATTTAGGATTCTCCCCCCACAAAACAAAAACGGCACTTACGCGATGCAACCTAAATGCCGTTTGCTGTATGGAATGACAATTCGTGTGGGCAAGGCTGCCGACTGACTACATACTGAGGGGTACTTCTGAACGGTTGCAAAATCAATCCCAAACATACCGTTCACCCTATTCGACTTTATATTTTTTCAAAAAGCCACGGTATTCGTCTTGAAATCCCTGTTTTTCATGGCGTGTGTCTGCTAACGAACAACGTCCTTCCCCTGCCCTATTGAAATTGTTATAGTTTCCCAATAATTCTAAAATATTTCCTTTATTTTCACCCCAAAAACAAAACGCAACATGCCCACAAACCCGTTGTTCATCCTCACAGTCTTGTGTCTCAACGTCATCATTGCCGAACGGCTCGCCACCCTGCCGTATATTCGACATTTGAGTTCAGCCCTCATCGTCATCATTTTGGGTGCAATAGAAGCCAATATCGGTGTCATTCCTTCTGCCTCGAACGCGCCGCCGCTTTATGATGGTGTTTTCACCTATATCGCACCTTTAGCCATTTTTTTCTTGATGCTCGGTGTACAAATCAAGAGTTTAAAAAAAGCAGGATTGCCCATGATTCTCTGTTTTTTCTTAGGCAGTATCGGCACAATGGTCGGTGTCTTGGTCGGTATGTGGTACATCCACGGTAGTACGAGCATTGGCGACAAATTCGATGCGATTGGCGGCATGTACACCGGCACTTATATCGGTGGCAGCATCAATTTCAACGCCATTGCTTTACATTATGGCATTGGCAAAGAAGGCTCGCTGTTCGCCGCCGCCACCGCCGTTGACAATATCTGGAGTGCCGTTTGGGTCGTTGTCACCTTGTTTATACCCAAAATCATGAAAAGAATCGCACCCACACGTCCACAAGCCGTTGCAAACAATGAAATTTATGAACAACACAATGGCGATAGGGAATTGGTTGACCCCCTCAGTATATCGGCACTTTTAGCCATCGGTTGTGCCACGATGTACATAGTAAGTGAATTGGTCAAGGTCTTTCCGACCATTCCGTCCGTTATTTTTTTAACGACTATCGCTTTATTGTTGGCACAAATACCCTTTATTCAAAACATAAAAGGCGGTCGCTTGGTGGGCATGTTGTGCGTCTATCTGTTTTTGACGGTCATTGGCGCACATTGCGATATTCCCGCCCTCATGAAAGACGGACAATTGGCGTGGACGCTTTTTATTTTGGTCACTATCATTTGCCTCATTCACGGCATTGTCGTTTTCGGCATCGGCTATCTGTTCAAACAGGATTGGGACATTCTTGGCATCACCTCACAAGCCAATGTGGGCGGCTCATCAACTGCTTTGGCGTGTGCGAAAAGTCTTGGACGCGAGGATTTAGCATTGGCGGGTATTCTCGTTGGCGCATTGGGCAATGCAACGGGGACGTATTGGGGCTTTTTGATTGCGGAGTTTTTGCGGAGTTCGTCTGTTTTTTAAACGTTTAAAATAACTTGCGTTAAGTTTGGGTGCATAACAAATTCG
>JAYTUR010000248.1:0-2267 GCA_043744475.1 Saprospiraceae bacterium
TTTCAAGAAAAAATCAAAGATTTTTTCTTGAAAATAGGCTCAACCCTTAAAAAAAATTTAAAAGCACGCCTTTTGAGCGTAGCGAAAAACAGTGAGTGACTGTAAATCCTTTTTATGTAGGATTTTAAAATTATATTTAATAAATTTCACGTTGGAAACTTGTTTGAGTACCCCTCAGTAATGTGTCTCTATTTTGAGGTATTTTGTCGTTACCTTTTATAAGCTGATGGGTCAGGATTACCATCTCCGGTTACATCAACTCCTTGAACTTTAATTTTCAAATAACCTTTGCTTCCTGCTGTCGTCGTCGTGGGTGTATTCATAGGCACAGTGGTTTGTGCTTTTGTCCCTTGTGTTGAAGGGTTTTTAAGTATTGTCTGAGCCCTTGTAGGTTGTGACAATGCTATGACGCAGGTTGAAGCAAAAAAAGAAAATATTAAAACGATGTATTTCATAATTGTTTGATTTTTAGGATTTTATAGGAATATTTTAAAAAAGCATTTGGTTTTTTAAGGCATTTTTTAATGTCAGTTATCATCGAACTTAACTGCTGTTGAAGCATAATTTTGATACCACCACCACCAGCCATTGGTGCAGGAGTTCATAATTTTGAAATTTACTCTTTTAGGCTGATTAGGGAGCAACAATATGGCTCTCCAACCATTTTTATCTTTGCTGTCGGTACTGCAAAGTGTGGTAGTGACTTGAAATTTACACCCCACAGTACTGCTTAATTCTAACATGATAAAATTGTAGCCTTTTGAATCTTTGACCGTAGCGTAACGGGCTTTGAGGGTGGGATGTGCTTTGTCAACAGCCCAATTGCTGAAGTTTTGGGCATTTATTGAAAAAGTAAAAAGCGTAAAAAAGGCAACAGATAATGCCAAACGATTTGTTTTTTGCTGATAGATTTTCATTGTCTTTTAATTGTATTTAATGAAAGATTGGATATGATTATATAAAAAAGGTGAATCGAAATACTTAAGCGTCAGCCTTTTAATGATACAAATATGGCATCAATATAGAGAGGTGTGGGACGAGAATGCGCCAACAACCATTTTAGAAGAGCGAAATAGGGTTTTCAATGAGGGAAAGAGTCCGTTATAATAGATACCTGGTTGTTTTTGGGTAAAAAAAAGGCGATAAAACCTCTGCATAGAAATCTTATCGCCTTTGTATCTAAAAGCCAAAAATTCAAGCAAATTAATGCAAAAAGTGGCGCATGCCCGTCATTACCATCGCCACACCATGCGCGTTACAATAGTCAATCGAGTCTTGGTCTTTTACTGAACCGCCAGGCTGAATGACCGCTGTGATGCCCGCCTTATCAGCAATCTCAACGCAATCGGGGAAAGGGAAAAACGCTTCCGAAGCCATTGCTGCGCCTTTAACATCAAAACCCAAAGCGGCTGCTTTAGCTAAGGCATGTTGCAAAGCATCTACACGGCTCGTTTGTCCACAACCCATTGTAATGAGTTGACGATTTTTGACAATAGCTATACCGTTGGATTTCAAATGTTTAACGCAGATATTGGCATACAATAAGTCTTCAATTTCTTGTTCTGTTGGACGTTTAGATGTGACAAATTTTAAGTCTTTTGCCGTCTCTGTCCGCATATCGGCATCTTGCTGAATGACACCGTTCAATAGGCTTTTGAAAACCTTATCGCCTTGATAGAAGTCTTTGATTTTCAACAAAATACGTTGTTTCTTACCCCTCAGTATAGCAAGCGCATCGGGCGCAAAATCGGGTGCAATCAACACTTCGTAGAACAATTTATTGATTTCGTTTGCCGTCGCTGCATCAACTGTTGTGTTGCAAATCAAAATACCGCCAAAAGCCGAAATTGGGTCAGAGGCCAAAGCCGCTGTCCACGCTTCGAGAATGGTATTTTTAGTCGCCACACCGCAGGCATTGGTGTGTTTCAAAATGGCAAAAGTCGGTTTGTCGTCCTTAAATTCACGCATCAAACGAACGGCTGCGTCAACATCAACTAAGTTATTGTAACTCAATGCTTTACCATTTAATGTTTCAAATAAATTCGTCAAATCGCCAAAGAAAACAGCCGATTGATGCGGGTTTTCACCATAACGCAAAGGCGCATTCTGTTGAATCGAATGTTTAAATTGGCTGTTAGTCGTCACCGATTCGGGTTTCAAAGTGCCTTCGCTGATGAAATCGGGCATGGCTTCCGCATCGCTTTGTTGCTCCAAAAACCACTTAAAAATAGCCGTATCGTAATGACTCGACACATTAAAAGCTTTCA
>JAYTUR010000249.1:0-2265 GCA_043744475.1 Saprospiraceae bacterium
AGTTGGCGTTAAAACCTTGAAAGCAGTTTCAATTAAAGAAAAGGATTCCGAAAAACCAGTTTTGGCAGTTTATTTCGACAATGGTAAAGAAAAAGGTTGGTACGAAAAAAGTGGTTTGCCTATGCGCGATGGCTTTTTGAAATCACCTTTAAAGTATAGCCACATCACTTCGCATTACAGCAAAAACCGCTTCCACCCTATTTTGAAATACAGTCGTCCACATTATGGCACGGACTATGCCGCACCCGAAGGCACACCTATTTTATCTGTTGCTGACGGTGTTGTTACAGAAGCAACTCGTGGAGGTGGCAATGGCAATTACGTCAAAATTCGCCACATGAAGCCTTACGAAACGCAATATTTGCACATGAGTCGTTTTGCGAAAGGTATTTCGTCAGGCACTCATGTCAAACAAGGTCAAGTCATCGGGTATGTCGGAC
The DNA here is from genome assembly GCA_043744475.1 of Saprospiraceae bacterium. Classification (GTDB taxonomy): domain Bacteria; phylum Bacteroidota; class Bacteroidia; order Chitinophagales; family Saprospiraceae; genus JAAFJT01. The sequence goes on from JAYTUR010000249.1 coordinate 441, forward strand.
AAACGGGTTTGGCAACTGGACCTCATGTTTGTTTCCGCTTCTGGAAAAATGGCTCGCAGGTCAACCACCTAAATGAGAGATTACCACAAGTTTCGACTTTTACCTCTTCAGACCGTGACAAATTTAAGATTGTGAGCGACGATCTGGCTTCACGCCTTAATAATATCCCTTTCCTATCTGATGAAGACGCTAAAAAACTCAAACGCGTCTTCGTATCTATGCGTGGAAAACCATAGTTTTTAATGGAAAATGGATAGTTGATAATGAATAATGAAAAATGCCGTATTTGATTAATGTCAAGTACGGCATTTTCAGCTATCAACTATCCATTTTCCACTATCCATTTTCCTATATTTGCACCCAATTAATTTTCAAACAATCTTTCCTAATTATGAATCAAGCAATTAAAGTCTTCAAGTTTGGCGGTGCATCGTTACGTGATGTTGATAATATTAAAAACGTTGGAGATATCCTTCATAAATTCAGTTCTGATAATCTACTTATCGTCGTCTCCGCAATGGGTAAAACGACCAATGCGTTGGAAGAAATTGTCGCTTCTTATTTCAAACGTGATGGAAAAGCACCTGGTATTTTGCAAGGTATTCGTGAAAAACATGAAGCCCTTATGGCAGAGTTGTTTGATGCCGATGACGATATATATGCTCAAGTGAACGATACTTTTGTGGAAATTGAATGGATTTTGGACGACGAACCGCATGACGAATATGATTATATTTATGACCAAATAGTCTCTGTCGGTGAATTGTTATCTTCAAAAATCGTAGCCGCTTACTTAAATAAAATAGGTTTGAATACGGTATGGCTTGATGCCCGCGATGTCTTAAAAACAGATGAAACATGGCGTGAATCAGTTGTTGATTGGCAAGCAACGGCTGCAAATGCTCAAAATATCATCAAACCGTTATTTACTGAGGGGGTCAAATTTGTCATGACACAAGGCTTTATTGGCTCAACAAAAGACAATAACACGACAACCTTAGGACGCGAAGGCTCTGATTATTCAGCAGCTATTTTCAGCCACTGTTTAGGTGCAGCAGGTATGTTTATTTGGAAGGATGTGTCGGGCGTATTGTCAGGCGACCCGCGTGTGTTCAACGATGTCGTCAAACTCGATCAAATCAGTTATGACGAAGCCGTTGAAATGACTTATTATGGTGCAACGGTCGTTCATCCACGCACGATTCAACCCTTAATGGCTAAAAATATTCCTCTAAACGTGCGTTCTTTCCTTGAGCACGATGCCGTTGGTACTATTATTTCGGCTGAAGCCCCCCCTCAGTATCCGCCGATTTTAATGGCAGAAAGAAACCAAGTATTTCTAAAAATTTCTAATAGAGATTTCACATTTTTAGTCGAATCGCACATCCGTGATTTGTTTGAAATTTTTACAAAATACCATATTTTTGTCAATTTGATGCAAAATTCAGGTGCATATTTCTATATCAGCATGACTCAAGCACCCGACCGCGAGCATTTGCTCATGCGTGATTTGAGAGAAAAATTTGAGGTCGAAGAGCATCCTAAATGTGATTTATTCACTGCCCGACACCCAACGCCTGAAATCCAAGACACACTAAAAGAAGGCAAACGTGTCTTATTTGAGAAAACAATTCCTGATACCTACCAAGTTTTGGTTGGGTAAATTGTTGTATGGTTGTATTGTTACAGGTAGCCAACCATACGACCATACAACCATAACAAAATGACAAAATGGCAAAAGACATTGAAAATCAAGCGGATGTAGAGCTGCTTGTTCGCACATTTTATGGTCGTTTACTCGACGACCAGTTTATGTCGCCTTTTT
>JAYTUR010000250.1:0-2264 GCA_043744475.1 Saprospiraceae bacterium
GTTAGTCATTGTTAGGTGCATGATTATTTAGTCGTTTAAAGAGTAAAGCAATGAATAAATGCAAAGATAAATGTAACGAGTTCATTTTTATACTAAAAAAACGAAAAAATTACGATAGCCAAAAAAAAATTCGCTATTCCTTTTTGGCATAGCGAATTTTTAATTTATTGAAAATCATTATTTTATAAAAAAAAATAGATTTAAGCGAAAAGTTGTTCGCTAAATTGCGACAGGAATATCAAACTGTAGTTTTGCAAGGTTGGCATAAATACCGTCTGCTTTCTCTGAAAGTTCTTCATGAGTGCCTTCTTCAACGATTTGTCCACCGTCTAAAACATATATTTTATCCACTTCACGGATTGTCGCCAAACGATGTGCGATGATGATACTCGTTCTATTTTCCATCAATAGATTAAGGGCATCTTGCACAACTTTTTCAGATTCAGCATCAAGTGATGACGTGGCTTCGTCGAGCAATAAAATACTTGGGTCTCTAAGAATAGCACGGGCAATAGCGATGCGTTGCCTTTGTCCACCCGACAATTTTATACCCCTTTCACCCACGATTGTCTCCAAACCTTCAGGAAATAGGCGTATAAAGTCCCAGCTATTCGATTTTTTAGCGGCTTCAATGACTTCTTCCTCGGTTGCATCGGGTTTGCCGTATAGGATATTTTCTTTAATTGTACCGCCAAAAAGCAAGACTTCTTGCGGCACAAGGGCGAGGTTTTGACGATATTCCGTAATATCGTAATCATTCATCGGTTTACCATCTACTAAAATACTGCCTTCTTGATTTTCGTGGAAACGCAAAACCAACTGCATAATCGTTGATTTACCCGCACCTGAAGCACCGACTAAAGCGACTTTTTGACCTGCTTTGATGCTCAGATTGACCCCCCTCAGTACCTCGACATCTTCACGTGTCGGGTAACGAAATTTGACATTTTGAAACTTAATATCACCTTTTAAGCGATTTTCAGGTAAAATTGGGTGGTTTTTAACGTCAACTTCTGATGGCGTATTAAGGATTTCACGCACCCGTTCCGTTGCACCAATTGCACCAACCAGTTCTGTATAAAAATTACCCAAACCTGCAATTGAGCCGCCAATAATTGCTGTATAAGTAAAAAACATGATAAGTTCACCTGCAGTAATCTCTCCAGATTGCAACATTGTTGCGCCTTGCCACAACACGAAAAACAAAGCGCCGAACAGCACAACGACGATAAAAGTAGCAAAAATAGCGCGCCATGCAGCAAACTTCATCGAAGTAACAACCGATTTCTGGTTGGCTTTGCTGAAACGACTGACCTCAAACCATTCGTTTGTAAAGGCTTTGACAGCGTTAATTGCCATCATGGTTTCGTTCAAAATGATATTTGTATCAGCAATTTGTGACTGTCGGTCTTTTGCCATTTTGCGAATAAAACGACCAAAAAAGATAGCACCTATAACAATTAAAGGAAAAGTCGCCAGCATAACTAATGACAAACGCCATGTCGTCAATGTTAAAATCATAATGCCGGAGACCAAAACAAGCACTTGACGGACAAATTCAGCCAATGTAATACTGAATGTACTATACAATTTTTCGACATCTGAATTGATGCGGCTGACCAATTCACCCACGCGCGTTTGTTCAAAAAAGGGTATGGGTAATGAAGTCAGTTTTTGATATAAAGCCTGCTTGACATCTGCAATACCGTACTCACTCACTTTAGCAAACATCGTGATTCGGAAATAAGAAACGAAACCTTGGATGATGAGCAAAATTGCCATGATGTAGCCAATACGTTGCAAATCAAGGTAATACGCATAAGTTCGACCAAATATATTAGCCGTAAAATCATGTTTGCCTTGTGCAATGTCCACGATGCGACCTGACAAAAAAGGAAATATCATGAAAGTTGTTGTTGACAAAAACAACAAAACCATACCACCCCAAAACGACCATTTATAGGGTCGAATGAAGCGATACATGTGTAGCGCTTCACGCAACGATTCGCGAGAGAGTTTTACTTTTGGGGCATCGTCGTTGTCGTCCCATCTTCTTCTTGCCATTATTTATGTCGGATTTTTATTATTTTGAATTTCGAAGATAAACAGCATTAGACTGTTTTAGGTTTAGACGATTAAGTTTTTAGAAAATTGGATGCGGAGCATAAATAAGGTAGGTACAAAAAAAAAGCCTGCGAACAAAGTTCGCAGACCAATCAACATTTGTTAACCCCAAAAAAATTATACCATGAGTACAAAACTCT
>JAYTUR010000251.1:0-2261 GCA_043744475.1 Saprospiraceae bacterium
GTGCAACGTAAAGTCGTTGTTGAAGAGTTTAAGGAGACAACACTTAACGAACCTTATGGCGATGTTTGGCATATCATCAGCGATATGGTTTATAAAAAACATCCCTATCGCTGGCCCGTCATAGGACTGACACCGCAACACATTGAAGATGCCACTTTGGAAGATGTAAAAGACTTTTTCAATAAATTTTACACACCTAATAATGCAATTTTGACGGTTGCTGGTAATTTTTCAAAAATTGAAGGTGGTACTGAGGGGGTCAAAACATTAGTCGAAAAGTGGTTTGGTTCTGTTCCTGCGGGCGATATACCACAACGAAATCTGCCCGTGGAACCACCTCAAACGGCTGAAATAAGACACACTGTTGAAGCGAATGTGCCGCTTGACGCGCTGTATATGCTGTTTCGCTCACCCGCCCGGGCTGACCCTGATTATTACGCTTTGGATTTGTTGACTGATGTTTTGGCAAGCGGTTCATCTTCTCGTTTCTATCGCAAAATATTGAAAGACAAACGTTTATGTTCTGAAATTGATTGCTCACAATCAGGTAATCTCGACCCAGGTATCGTCATCATTGACGGCAAACCTACAGAGGGGGTCACTTTGGAACAACTCGAAGAAGCGATTTGGGCAGAATTGGAACGGATTAAAAATGAACCGATTGATGAATTGGAACTTCAAAAACTAAAAAACCGAGTCGAAAGCCAACAAACTTTCGGTGATGTCGGTGCTTTGAACAAAGCGATGAATTTGACTTTTTATGAACTCATCGGCGATTCAGATTTAATTAATACTGAAATTGAATATTATCAAGCGGTACAAGTCGCTGATATTCAACGTGTTGCAAACGATATTTTTAGAAAAGAAAACGCTTCTATTTTGTATTATAAAGCAAAAAAATAAATGGCAAATTGGCATCTTACAGGTAAAAAAGCCTTGATAACAGGCGCAACAAAAGGCATTGGTCGTGCCATTGCAGAAGAATTTCTCAACTTAGGTGCAGAAATTTTGATTGTTGCACGAAACGAAAATGAGATAAACGAAGCCGTTGCCGAATGGCTCAATCAAGGGCATAAAGCCTTTGGCTGCGTCGCTGATGTCTCAAAAAGTGAAGACCGTAAAAAGGTTCTGGCAACCGTTCAAGACGTTTTTGGCGATAGTCTTGATATTTTAGTCAACAATGTTGGCACAAATATTCGTAAACAACTCGTTGATTATCAAGAAGATGAATATCGTCATATTTTTGAAGTTAACTTGTTTAGCGTCGTTGAAATGTGTCGTTTGTGTTTTCCTTTTTTAAAAAATGGAGTCAGTGCGAATGTGGTCAATGTCGCTTCGGTGGCAGGTTTTCTCGATGTTTTGTCAGGTTCACCTTATGGTATGACGAAGGCGGCAGAAATCCAATTGACGCGGCATTTGGCTGTCGAATGGGCTACGGTGGGTATTCGCGTCAATGCTGTTTCGCCTTGGTACACAGCGACACCTTTGACCGTTCCTGTTTTGACAAATCCTGAACGTTTAGACCAAATCATCAAAAGGACACCTCTCAGTAGAGTGGCTGAACCCAAAGAAATGGCTTCGGTTGTGGCGTTTTTAGCGATGGACAAGGCTTCGTACATTACAGGTCAGAATATTTCTGTGGACGGTGGGATGTCGGTGAAGGGACTTTGAGTTAATTTATTGATTTTCAATATAAAACATGCGTCAAGTTCACAACTTGACGCATGTTACCCCCTCAGTATTCTATATAAAAATCACTTTTTCAAGCCAATCTCACGCAACCGTTCATCTAAATACTCACCTGCCGTAATCGGCTCATAAGCACATGGGCGCTCTGCCGTTACTGTTTGTTGCAAACAAGTCAAATCCATGCCTGAAACAGGATGCAAGAAAAAAGGAATAGACAAACGTGGCAAATGCCACTCTGAACGCGGCGGATTGACAACGCGGTGGGTCGTTGATTTCAAGTAATTATTGGTCAAACGCTGCAACATATCGCCCACATTGATGACAATTTCTTCCTCTTCAGGTACCACATCTTTCCATTCATTATCCATTGTCAACAACTGCAAACCACCTGCCGAAGCACCGACGAGCAATGTTATGAGGTTAATATCCTCGTGTTGTTCAGCTCGAATTGCCGTTGCAGGCTCTTCTCGAATCGGTGGATAATGAATGGCACGGAGTATCGAATTACCATATTGAATTTTACTATCAAAATAATGTTCACCTATATTGAGGTGTAAACCAATGGCTTGCAA
>JAYTUR010000252.1:0-2259 GCA_043744475.1 Saprospiraceae bacterium
TGTAATCAAGTTTGTTGCGCCGGGACCAGATGTGGCTATTGCAATACCCGTCTTTCGCGTCACCCGTGCATAACCTTGGGCAGCATGGATACCGCCTTGTTCGTGACGCGGCAAAATATGCCGAATTCTATGCATATAACTATAAAGTGCATCATAAAAAGGCATAATCGCACCACCCGGATAGCCGAAAACAAGGTCAACACCTTCTTCTAAAAGGCATTTGCAAATTGCCTCTGCGCCTGAAATCATCTGTTTCGTTTTGGGCGGAACTTCCATCTCTGCCGTCCCGTTATTTGATTGAAAATTTACTGTTTTGCTCATGTTTTATACATTTATATTGATATGGCTTGATTTAGTTAGTCCAATACAACTTTAAACTTTCGGCTCTTTGCCATAACGGACATTTTTTACTTCATACATAATTTCTTCTTCAGACATTTCAATGTCTGGTAATTCATCATCAAGTTTTGCCCACTGTTCTTGAAAAGTCAATTCATTTATTTTTTTAGCTATAATTAATTGCTCCGAACGTGAAAACTGCTTGAATAATGTAAGAAATTTTGATAAAGTCATTTCAGAAGATTCCATCTTGTTGTATTAATTTGAGTATTTTTTACACAAAAATAAGTAAAATATACGCGTAACTATTTGAAAATATGGGAATTACTGAGGGGTATCAAAACTCATCCGTCACACACCCCTTACTCGCTGAAGATACTGTTTTAGCGTATTTGAATAACACACCATTTTTGGCGACCAAAGGACGTGGCACATAAGCTGCCCGACGCGCTGCCAATTCTTCTTCAGAAATAAGCAAATCTAAGCGGTTGGTTTCGGCATCAATGCGAATTGTATCGCCATCAATAATAAGGGCAATATTACCACCATCTTGTGCTTCGGGCGTGATGTGTCCGACGACAAAACCATGCGTGCCGCCTGAAAAACGTCCGTCAGTAATCAAGGCAACAGAATTGCCCAAATTAGCACCCATGATGAGTGACGTTGGTTTCAACATTTCGGGCATACCGGGACCACCTTTTGGACCGATGTAACGAATGACAACGACATCGCCCATGACGACTTTGTTGGCACGAATGGCATCGTTTGCCTCTTGTTCAGAGTTAAAAACTTTGGCTTTACCTTCAAAAACTTCACCTTCTTTGCCGGTAATTTTAGCTACAGAACCTTCCAAAGCGAGATTGCCATATAAAATTTGGATATGACCCTGTGGTTTTATTGGATTACTGAGGGGTCTCATAATTTGTTGACCTTCAGTAAAATCGGGTGCGTCAGCATAATTTTCAGCAATTGTTTTACCTGTTACAGTCAAACAATCACCGTGTAACATATTGTTGTTCAATAAAAACTTCATCACTGCAGGAATACCACCAATGTCAAAAAGGTCTTCCATAACGTATTTTCCGGAAGGTTTTAAGTCCGCAAGGAAAGGCGTTTTGTCAGAAATCGCTTGGCAATCGTCAATCGTCCAATCGACACCTGCTGCTCTTGCCATGGCGATAAGGTGCATAACCGCATTCGTTGAACCGCCCAAAACCGTTAATGTCGTAAAAGCATTTTCAAACGATTTTCGGGTCATAATGTCTCTTGGACAAATATTTTTTTCTAAAAGATTGCGAATAGCGGCACCTATGCGGTCACATTCGTCGCGTTTGTTTTGGCTTACGGCTGGATTTGACGCATTGCCCGGCAAAGCCATACCCAATGCCTCGATAGCCGAAGCCATCGTATTGGCTGTGTACATGCCGCCGCAAGCACCCGCACCCGGGATAGCATTGTGAACGACGCCACTAAAATCTTCATCTGTAATTGTTCCTGCTACCTTTTTGCCTAAGGCTTCAAATGCCGAAACAATGTCTAATTTTTCACCTTTATAAAAGCCCGGAGCAATCGAACCACCATAAACTAAAATAGACGGGCGATTGAGCCGCGCAATGCCCATCATCGCACCAGGCATATTTTTGTCGCAACCGACAACGGCAACAACAGCATCATACCATTGTGCGCCCACCACGGTTTCAATAGAATCAGCAATAATATCACGACTAACAAGAGAATAACGCATACCATCAGTTCCCATCGAAATGCCGTCAGAAACACCAATCGTATGAAAAATCAAACCGACTAAATCAGCCTTATTGACACCTACTTTAATATCTGCTGCTAATGAGTTGAGGTGCATATTGCAAGGATTGCCTTCCCAACCCGTCGAAACGATGCCCACTTGGGCTTTTTTGAAGT
>JAYTUR010000253.1:0-2255 GCA_043744475.1 Saprospiraceae bacterium
GCAAAAGGTAAAAAAGAAGACCACCACTTTGTCAGTTATAAAGGTCAATGCTACGAATTGGAAGAAAGCCGTAAATTGACTAACTTAGAATCATCATGGATTGATTTTTCGATTACGAAAAACGTCTTTACGATGTTGTTAGCGTTGTTGTTGATTGCTTTGGCTTTCTTCAAATCTGCAAAATTCTACAAAAACAACCCGAATAAAGCACCTAAAGGTTTAACAAACTTGATGGAAGTATTCGTTACATTCATTCGTGATGAAGTGGCTAAACCATCAATTGGACCAAAATATGAGAAATACATGACGCTTTTGATGTCGTTATTCTTCTTCGTTTTGTTCAACAACCTTTTTGGTTTGATTCCATTTTTCCCCGGTGGCGCAAACGTCATGGGTAATATCAGTTCTACTATTATATTAGCGGTTATCGTTTTTGTTGTGGTTACAGTTAGTGGCAACAAAAACTACTGGCAGCACATTGTTTGGATGCCTGATGTGCCAATTCCAATCAAAATATTGATGTTACCAATTGAAATCGCTTCAATTTTCATCAAACCTTTCACCTTATTAATACGTCTTTTTGCGAATATCGTCGCAGGTCACGTTATCATTTTGACATTCGTCAGTTTGATTTTCATCTTCGGTAACGCAGGTGCAAGTGTGGCTGGTTCGGCAGGTGGTTCATTGATGGCAGTGCCTTTCGTGGCGTTTATGAACATTTTGGAGGTTCTTGTTTCATTTTTGCAAGCATTTATATTTACATTATTATCAGCACTTTATATCGGCGCGGCAGTTGAGGAGCATCACCACGATGCGGCTCATCCGCACGAACCAGACCACTTCATGTAATTTACTGAGGGGGTCGTTTTTCAAAAGAGAAAAATTTTTTAATTCATATTTTAATACATAAGTGAAATGACTGGTACACTCGCAGCAGTTGGTGCAGGTTTAGCCGTAATCGGCGCAGGCATCGGTATTGGACAAATTGGTGGTAAAGCGATGGAAGCTATCGCTCGTCAGCCTGAAGCAGTAGGTGACATTCGTACGAACATGTTGATCGCAGCAGCCCTTGTAGAAGGTGCAGCTTTGGCAACTATCGTCTTGTCGTTCTTCGTCTAATCCGCCGAAACGAAAAAATGTGCAAGCTGTCAACGGTTGGTTGATAGCTGCACGTTTTAAAAGTAGAAAACCACCCCTCAGTATATTGAGGGTTTTTAGATAAAAATCAACAATTTAACAATTCAATCATATAGCAATGGAATTCTTTTTTCTTGCAGATTTTTCTCCGATTAAACCTGATTTCGGTCTCCTGTTTTGGACAACCGTTATTTTTCTTTTGGTCTGGATTCCAATCGGACGTAAAGCATTCAAGCCCATTCTTGAAGCGTTGAAATCACGCGAAGAAGGTATCACTGAAGCACTTGGGGCTGCAGAAAATGCCAAATTGGAAATGGCAAATTTGAAAGCTGAAAACGAGCAAATCCTTGCTCAAGCCCGCGAAGAACGCATGAAAATGCTCCGAGACGCGAAAGATACAGCGACTTCTATCGTCAATGAATCTAAAAATGCCGCAAAGGAAGAGGCTTCAAAAATCATGAAATCGGCACAACAAGAAATCGAAAACATGAAGCAAGCCGCTATGACGGAAGTCAAAAATCAAGCAGGTTTACTTGCCCTCGATATCGCCGAAAAAGTGATTAGAAAAGAGTTGAAAAGCGATGCTTCGCAAGTGGCATACGTCAACACACTCGTGAAAGAAATGAACCTTAATTAATTATGAGTTATGAGTTATGAGTCATGAGTTGTTATACAACCTTAATTCATAATTCATAACTAATAACTTATAACTCAAATGTCAGTTAGCAGTAGAGTCGCAGGGCGTTATGCCAAATCGTTGATGGATTTGTCCAAAGAAATGGGCAGACTCGACGTTGTTGTGGAGGATCTGAAGTCCATCGCAGCAGCTACTAAGAATCGGGATTTGTACCTTATGTTGCAAAGCCCCATCATCAATGCCGATAAGAAAAATTCGATTATGACTGCCATTTTTGGCGGTAAACTGAGTGAATTGACGATGGCTTTCATCAAAATCTGTGTGGATAAAGGTCGTGAAGGCTTATTGCCCGATATATCTACCGAATTTTTAGCGGCGCATAAAAAAATGCAAGGCATCACAACGGTTAAAGTAACGGCAGCAACACCCCTCAGTACAGAGACTATCGAAGCCATTCGCAAAGAGTTGGTTGCCAGTTCAG
>JAYTUR010000254.1:0-2255 GCA_043744475.1 Saprospiraceae bacterium
CCTAATGACAATGTCATCATTCCTAAAAATTCCGAAAAAACGGATTGGGAAGTTGAATTATCCGTTATTATGGGCAAAAAAGCATCTTATATCAGCGAAGATGAAGCATTGGATTACGTGGCGGGTTATGCTTTGCACAACGATTATTCTGAACGGGCTTTCCAATTAGAGCGTGGTGGTCAATGGGTAAAAGGTAAAAGTAACGACACTTTCGCACCTTTGGGACCCGTCATGGTGACAAAAGATGAGATTCCCGACCCGCAAAACTTGCGCCTTTGGTTGAGCATTGATGGTGTTATGTTGCAAGACTCAAACACCGATGATATGGTTTTTGATGTCAAACAGATTGTGAGTTATTTAAGCCAATTTATGACTTTATTGCCAGGCGATGTTATTTCCACAGGCACACCTTCAGGCGTGGGATTGGGTTTTAAACCGCCTCGTTATTTGGTGGGCGGCGAAGTGATTGAATTGGGTATTGAGGGTTTGGGTACGCAACGGCAAGTGGCTGTTAGGTATGCCCCCTAACTCTCAAAGAAAGGAATGGGTCGGGAGAAATTAAATATTTTCGGTATCATTATTATTCAAAAATGTTCCGCTTTCAAGATTAGCGGTACGTAAATTCCCCCCTTGGGGTTAGGGGCTAATGAAAATTGACGCACACCAACACTTCTGGCAATTTGACCCCGTCCGCGACTCGTGGATTACTGAGGGGTCTATGAATGCGATTCGCCGTGATTTTTCACCAGATGACCTTTTCCCTATTTTGCAACAAAATGGTATAAAGGGTTGTGTCGCCGTGCAAGCAAATAATTCGGAAGCGGAAACGCTGTACCTATTGGACTTAGCCCAACAGCATAGTTTTATCAAAGGCGTTGTCGGTTGGGTGGATTTTAAAGCGGATAATTTGTCTGAGAAATTGGATTTTTACAGCCAATTTCCAAAGCTGAAAGGTTTTCGTATAATTCCAGGTAATTCCTATGGGTATCCAGAGTATTTAATGAACTGGGATTATAAAAAAGGGTTTAAAGAAATCGCTAAAAGAGGATACACATTTGATATCTTGTTGAAGTGGACGCATTTGTCAACGGTCGAAGCATATCTTCATTATTCTGACGCACAACGCATTGTTATTGACCATGCCGCAAAACCGTACATCGCAAATAAACGCATAAAACAGTGGGCAAAAGATATTAAAAAGGTGGCAAAATACAGGCATGTTCGGTGCAAGCTATCGGGTCTTATCACAGAAGCGGATTGGAAAAAATGGAAGGAATCGGATTTGACACCTTATATAGATGTCGTTTTTGAAGCTTTTGGTACAACAAGAATTATGTACGGCTCCGATTGGCCCGTTTGTTTGGTGGCAGGCACTTATGAAAGACAATTAGAAGTTGTCACAAACTATATTTCTAAATTAACACCTTATGAGCAGCAAAAAATAATGGGCTTAAACGCACAAAGATTCTATAATTTATGAAATCACTTATTTTAGAAAAACCATTTGCGTTTCAATACAGAGAAGTCGCTTTTGATGATGCTGTTGCACCCGATGAAGTCCTGTTAAAAATTCACAATATTGGCATTTGTGGCACAGATTACCATGCTTTTCGCGGCAATCAACCTTTTTTTTCGTATCCACGGCGATTGGGGCATGAGTTGGGTGCAGAAATTATAGCGGTTGGCAGTGGTGTTGACGCGACAAAGTACCCCCTCAGTAGTCGCGTCTCCGTTGAGCCATATTTGCATTGCGGCACGTGTTCGGCGTGTCAGCGTGGCAAAACGAATTGCTGTGAAAGCCTTGAAGTTTTGGGCGTTCATCGGGATGGGGGCATGACAGAATACATCAAAGTACCTGCGGCAAAAGTTCATATGTCAACCTCCTTGTCTTTTGAACAATTGGCTTTGGTGGAAACGTTGGCGATTGGTTGTCATGCCGTAGAACGCGCAGCAATTGAACCCAACGATGTGGTTTTGGTAATTGGAGCGGGTCCGATTGGTTTATCGGTTATTGAGTTTGCGCGATTAAAAAGTGCCGCTATTTTTGTCGTTGATAGAGATGCTCATAGATTGGCTTTTTGTCGTGACAACTATGCGGTAAAAACGATTTTAGCAACATCAGAAAGCTTTGATTTACAAGACTTTATGTCTGAAAAACCAACCATTATTTTTGATGCCACAGGTAATGAAGATTCGATGAATAACACCATAAAAGACGTGGCAAATGGCGGAAAAATCGTTTTCGTCGGCTTACA
>JAYTUR010000255.1:0-8700 GCA_043744475.1 Saprospiraceae bacterium
CTTTCTTAGATTTTTAAAAAACAATAGGCAGTAGAGCGACCTTTCGCCTTCTACTGCCTATTGTTTTTTAAAAATTCAAGAACAATTAGTTGCTCTCAACTTTTTTCTTTTCTGGTTCTTCCATGCCTTTGCGAAGTTCGTCTTCAACATTTGCCCGCGCAGAGTTGAACTCTTTAATACCTTTGCCAAGGCCGCGCATGAGTTCTGGAATTTTATTGCCACCAAAGAGCAAAAGGACGATAACGAAAACGAAAAAGATTTCCTGACCGCCCAAACCGAATATCAAAAATAATGAATCCATGTCTTTGAAATTTTATATTTTAAAAAATTAAAACCTTTTATAGTCGCGTACAAAGGTAAAAGGTTTTGATGAGAATTGGACATCGTTTTTGTTAAATCGTTTAATCCTCAAAAGATATTACACAAATATGTTCAAAATTAAAAAAAAACAAATGTTATGAAAAATTTGGTATAAAATTTTCATGTATATAAAACATAAAAATTCAAGTGTCTTTAGAAACGATTCTTATCCTCTTTTAAAAGTCACAACATCTGCATTTTTGTCATTTAATTCAACTATTAAATTTTTATTTTGGCGTAATTTAAAACAATAAATTTTCTTTATATTTAATTGTCATTCACAACTCGTAACTACTATAGGAAACATGGAACTGAAAAAAATATGTTATTCCATCATTATAAGCACATTACCACTTTTTGTATCCGCACAAACAGGCGATGAGACTGCAAGTGTACGTAAAAAAGACCACAGTGAAATATTGTCGGCTCGTGACAAAAATGCCAAACCCATTGCCGACAAAGTGACACCGGCTCTAAGTCCTCCCAAGCATCGTATCGTCAATGGCAGTTCAAAAGCTATTATAAAAAATGTCCCTGCTTTGAACAGTGACAAAGATGATTTTTCGCCCGTTTCGTATCAAAACGGGTTACTTTATTGCTCTTCTATTAAAAAAACATCAAAAAAAGGGAGTGCCGATGACGCTAATGAAGACATTAATTTGCGTTATGCTTTATTCGATTCACTTGGCAATCTGACTAAACCTGCCGCTTTTGGGCATCGCGCCAACTCGAAGACGAATGAAGGTCCTTCGTGTTTTACAGCGAATCAAGACACTTTGTATTTGTCGCGCACCGCTTCAAAAGGAGGAAAAGTTAAATTTAATAAAAATGGCAAGGCTACAATTAAAATTTATATCAAAACAAGAGATTCACAGAGTAATTTCATCGGAGAAGATATGTTACCATTCGAAAGTGAAAACTATTCCTATTGTCATCCAACCCTTTCTTCTGATGGCGATAAGCTTTATTTTGCCTCAAATATGCCCGGTGGATTTGGTGGTATGGACTTATGGGTAACGCGTAGAATGAAGAGCGGAACTTGGTCACAACCTATCAATCTCGGACCACGTGTCAACACATCAAAAAATGAAGTTTTCCCTTTTATGTCTGAAAACGGAACACTATATTTTTCTTCCGATGGCATAACAGGAGGCAAAGGTGGCTATGACTTATATCGCATCGAAATCGAAAATCGCACGTCAAGAACTTTCTCAATGGGCGAGCCTTTCAATACTGAATTTGATGATTTTGGTATTATGTTTTTACCTAAAAACGAAACTAAAGGCTATTTTTCTTCCAATCGGAAAGGCGGAACTGGCGGTGACGATATTTATGAATTTGAATTTTAAGTTTTGACCACTGATGCGACTGATTTTTTAGGCTTTTTAAGGGTCATATACTGAGGGGGCTCAAATACCGGAATAGAAAAAGAGGAACGTGCATCATGCCGTTCCTCTTTTTTTTATTTGATACACCTGAACTTGCAGCTTTGGCACTCGTAGATTTAAGCAAAACTTAGCATCTATTTATCGCCTGAATAACCATATTTTGCGCCCATAAATCAATCATATATGAAATCACCATCACGCAGTCGCTTTCTTTTGGGCGTTTTTATCCTCGTTTTAGCCAATGTCGGATTTTCCTCAAAAGCCGTTATCATCAAACTGATGTATCGCTATCAAGTAGATACCATTTCCGTCATCGCTTTGCGGATGCTAATTTCTTTGCCGTTTTATGTGGTTATTGCCCTGTGGCTCAATCGAAGAGGGAACAATGTCCGGTTGACTTTACGCGAATGGTTGGTGGTGAGTGGTTTGGGCATTTTGAGCTATTATGTGTCGAGTATGCTTGATTTTTTGGGTTTACAATACGTCACCGCGGGTGTTGAGCGGTTGACGCTTTATTTGTATCCCACAATCGTTCTCATTTTATCCGCTGTTTTTTTGAAAAAGAAAATTACCCCCCCTCAGTATTTAGCCCTCGGATTGACGTATTTGGGTGTCATTTTGGCATTTGTTGCCGAAAATGGTGTGGGTACACAGCAAAACATGTGGTTAGGCGGTGCATTGGTTTTTTCAGCCGCTTGCACCTATTCCGTCTATGTCGTTTTGACGGGCGAATATGTGCATAAAATTGGTTCTGCTAAATTCACGTGTTATGCGATGATGGCGGCGACAGTTCCCGCCCTAATCCAATCAACGATTCACAATCACATGGATATTTTTCATTTTCCAACGCCTGTTTATACCCTTGCGATGTGGATGGTTTTGATAGCGACTGTGATTCCAACTTTTCTCATCGTTGAAGGCATAAGGCTTGTGGGCGCAAACAATTCGGGCATCATTGGGGCGGTTGGCCCTGTTTCCATGATAGTTTTAGCCGATATATATTTAGATGAAAAAGTAACAGTTATGCAGTTGGTTGGCACTATCATTGTTTTGGCAGGTGTATTTTTGATTACTTGGAAAGGTAAATCATAAATATTGTTAATTTTACAAAAAACAATTTTATGAGAAACAAAATGCAAAACTTCATACGCCGTCGGCGCGCAACATGGCAACCTGATATGTACCACGGTTGGGGACGTTCGAAAAGTTATTTCGAGGGTTGGTACTTCAAAATCGTTGACTTTACTGAGGGGGTTGCTTTTGCATTTATTCCAGGCATTTCGATGGGTCAAAAGGGTGAGCAACACGCCTTTATTCAAGTCCTCGATGGCAAACGGTGTACGGCAGAATATATTCGTTTTGATGCAGATACGTTTCAACCTTCTGACAAAGGCTTTAATTTACAATTAGCTGATAATCAATTTTCTACAACAAAAATGACGCTCAATTTGCCCAATATTAAAGGTGAATTGACTTTTGAAAACACAACGCCTTGGCCCAAAATGCTCGGTGCGCCCGGTATTATGGGTTGGTATTCTTTTGTACCGTTCATGGAGTGCTATCATAGCATTGTCAGCCTCAACCACACCATAAAAGGGAGTTTGAATATTAATGGTCAGGACGTAGATTTTACAGGCGGCAAGGGTTACATAGAAAAAGATTGGGGCGAGTCGTTCCCACGTGGCTGGATTTGGTTGCAAACCAATCATTTTGATGATGAAAATATCTCATTAATTGCTTCTGTTGCACATATTCCCTTCTTAGGTAGTCATTTTCTTGGCTATATTGTTGGTTTTTGGTTTCGAGGTAAACTGTATCGTTTTGCCACTTACACAGGTGCTAAAATGACGGTACAAATCGTTGACAATCAAATATTTCTGCGTTTCAAAGACAGTAAAAATCAATTAGACATCACAGCAACAAAAGCATGTACAGGCAGCCTTGTTGCTCCGCTGCATGGCGATATGACGGGTAAAGTCAATGAAAGCCTACAAGCCGTCGTTGATGTTAAATTTTATGAAAAAGGGAAACTTATTTTTGAAGGACAAGGACGAAATGCAGGTCTGGAAGCAGCTGGAGAAGTTGATGTGTTGTTAAATAAGTAGGTTGTATTTTGTATTGCTCTTAGGTATTTAAAATATTGATTTTGAATAATTTAAACATCTAAAAGCAATACAACAACTTAACAAGACAACCTAATTAAAGCACCGTTCCTAAAACATACATTTTATCCAAAGTCGGTGCGATGCTACCACCTTTGGGTTCAAGCGTTACGGCAAAGGCTTCTGCATGTTCGAATCCTTTCATTTGTTGAACAGCCGTTGCATCGTAAACAAAAACACCTGCATCAACGGGCTTTTTATCTACGATAGCCCACAGTTGATATTGTTTGTCGTCGGCTGGTTTTGGTAAATTTTGAATTGACAATAAAGTAGCTTTTTCAGTCGAATTCCAATAAACCAAAACCCTTGATTCAGGCGCAATACCTAAGCCTTTCATTTCTATTTCTTTGGTATCGCTACGTCTTAAAATATCCAATTTGTATTCTAACTGAACGATAACCTTCTGATTTTCAACGAGTTTTGTATTTTCTGCGGTACAGTTTGTTAGGGCTTTCTTATTATTCATATTTTGAAAAAACAAAACGATAGAAACAACTGAAGCCGCAGCAGCCAACCATGTTATCCATATCGGTTTAATACTGAGGGGGCTTGTTTCTACTATTTTTACAGGGCTTAATGTTGCTTGATTTTGAATAGTCAAAGGCTGTTCCGCCTTTATTTTCTCCAAAATCTTTTCTTTTAGTTCGGGCTTTGGTTCAATCGCATAAACTTGTGTATATTGTTGAAGGGCGTTTTGAATATCCTCAATTTCTACACGAATCTCAGAATGCGCAACCGCAAGTGCTTCCACCTCTGCCGCTTCATCTTTGGGCAAAGCATTCATCAAATATAGCTCAATGATGCCCGATTCTATGATCTCTTGAATATTCATATTAATTTAATTAAAAAATTCTCTTAAACGTACCATAGCCGTGCGCACACGTGTTTTGACAGTTCCAAGCGGAATGTCAAGTGCTTCAGCAGCCTCTGATTGGGTGAAACCTTGAAAATAAATCAAATCAATCAAGTCTTTATACTCTTTTGGCAACTTTTCTGCCAATTGACGCATATCTATTGTTTCTGGATTGAGTGATGAACTCTTTTGTGTGTCAATTGTATTTACGACATTATCAAGGGACTGGTTTTGCCGTTTAAAATCTTTCTGACGTGTGGCATCAATCGCTGAGTTGCGGGCAATATTAATCAGCCACGTAAAAAGTCGCCCTTTCGACGTGTCATAACTCTCAATATTCCGCCAAACCTTAGTGAAAGTATCTTGTAGCACCTCTTCTGCTATTTCTTGAGACCTAACAACACGGACTATAGTACCAAATAAAGCACCCGAGTATTTGTCATACAACACGGACATGCCACTCGTCTCTCTTTGGAGCAGCAGTTCAATAATTTGCTCATCTGCGATACTTGAAGATGTTGATTTATTCACGGTGCGTTTTTAAATATTTATTGGCAGCAAAGAAACGTTTTTTTGAGACAAAACGATAGATTTTGCTTGTAAAATAGTTAGTTTGACTTTTTTTCATTTTCTAAACTCAAGTGCTAACAGTCATTTATTATAAACTGTTTAGAATTTTTAAAAATTAAAAAATTAAAATTTAACGGTCAAAAACTCAAACCCTGACCGTTCGGGCAAAAGGCTAATAGCTTCCGCATTTCCAGCCATGATATAATATTCTAATGTCGTTTTTTTATCCATAACAACTGCAAAAATACCGTCGCCCGCCGCCCCGTCATTGTGTTGACCATCGTCATACATCTGCAAATAGCGGTAAGGTTGTTTGGCATTGTCGCGGACACAGCAAAAAGCCCCTGATGCGCCGGCAATTTTAACTTTTATGGTCAATTTATTCTCTGATACTGAGGGGGTCGGTGTCGTTTCAATTTTTGGTGGAACCCGTAAAATGAGTGGATGTGTCTTCAAAAACTCAATCCTTTTAACCATTAATTCCTCAATGCCAATGATTTTTGAATTTTCCGGACCAACCGATTGTGTCAGGTTTTTTTTAAATTCGTCATAACTATAATGTTTGTTTCTATCATTATTGACTTGACTGTCAATCGTTTGCATCAATTCTTTGGCACGTTGGGCATATTTACCATTGACAAACCAATCATCGAGTATGGTGCGGATATGAGCGATATAAATTTTACGATATGTCTCATTTTTCAAAATTTGAGAAATCAATGGACGTTTCGGATTGTCTATATCTTTCAACGGTTGGTAGGTTTGCATCTGCTCGACACTGAGGGGTGCGACTGCAGAAGATTCTGACATAAAACCTCCAAATGACAAATTCAAATCCCAAATAATCGGCGTAAAGCGCCCATCGGCTGTGCGGCAGAGGTAATAATTATGCGATAAAAGACCATTATAACTGTCCAAATTGCCCATAATGTTGTTTAAAGCCAACATCCAAAGAGCTTGGTCAACATTAAAAACACGCTCTAATTTGTCAGGTTCTTGATTCAAAATTCTAACGAAATCAATAAACTCACGCCACGAGCCTCCTTTATCCATTTCGTAAACAGAGGTGTAACACGTTGAGTCCTCACCCAAGTACATCAGCGATGCTTTGTCTCCTTTTGGGCATTTTTCGGGTATCTTGACTGTCCATTCAGGGTCGCATTTGATAAGATAGCCCTCAGTATTCATCCGATTTTTGACAAAATGGTCGTCAATGGACTCTACATTGGAGTAAAAGCCTTGCAATTTGTCATTGACATACACCCTTGCAAAATTGGCTTTTGGTGCAGGCATATAAGTACCAATAATTTCATAACTCAAGGCTTCACGTATAAAACTGGCATCTTTACTGACGTTTGAGAGCTTTAAAGTCTGATATTTGCCTTCCAATAATTGACTTTTATGCAGTTTTATATTGTAGGGCAATTTGCGAATACCTCGGTTACGTGTACCATTATAAGAGGAATTGCCTTTGTATCGGACACCCACATTCTCAAATTTTTGCCCTTCAATCACAACCGTACCTGTCAAACGGGCATCACTATTCGCACGTTTTGTTGAGTCGAGGAATTTGTCCCATTCATCTGTTGGAAAGGTCATTCTGATTTCTCGAATACCTCCTACATTATAAAAACTTTGGGAGAAAAGCTGTGTGTAAACTATTGATAAACAAACAATTGTAAGAATTTTTACTTTCATAAGACCCCTCAGTATTTTGGTTAAAAATGCGTTTTTTTAGCACTAAAAAACTACTCCTCACGTGTTACAGAAGCCACACGCATTGCCCTTGATGCAGCAGGTAAAGACGCGACCATGCCAATAGAAATAACTGTTATGGCAACAACAATAAAATCTGTAAATTTTAAAGCCACTGGATAGCGGTCGGTCGCAAAACCCGGCGGCAATGGCACAAGCCCACCCTCTGCATAAACATGATAAAAATATAAACCCATGGCTATAACAAAACCGCTTATCAAACCCGTTAAACACATCAACAGCCCTTCGTTAAGGAAAATATTGCGAATCATTTTTTCTGTCGCACCCATGCTTTTCAGTATCGTAATATCTTTTTGTTTTTCTAAAACAATCATCCACAAAGCACCGACCATATTGAATGCGACCAATAGTATTGTTAATCCCAAAATGGCATAACTCATCCATTTTTCGACATTCATCACTTTCATAAAGGCTTCGTCTTGTTGATAACGGTCTTTGACGGTAAATCCATCGCCCATAATGCGGCGAATATCAGCAAGCGTTTGTTTGGCATCTGCGTTTGGATTGAGTTTTAATTCATAAGCAGATACCTCGTTGGGTGACTCGAGCAAGTTGCGCATAAAGTCCAAATTTGTCAGAACATATTGATTATCAAACTCTGTTTGAATCACGAATGAGCCTTTAGGATATAGAAACCGCTTCGTAAACGGTTGGCTGAATGCACCACCACCGCCCTCGCGTTTGGGCATATAAATACTGAGGGGGGTCGCAAAACTCGATTCATACACGCCAAGTTGATTTCTCATACCACCGCCCAAAACCGCGTAATCGGCTTGTTCGTCAATGAGCAAATATTGTCCTTCGCGGATGGTCGTATCAATGTGATTTATTCTATGAAAATTGTCGTCAACACCTTTCAAAGTGCCAAAGGCTTGTGATTTGTCGTATTCAAAAAAAGCTATTTCTTCTAAGGTTTCGGACAACAAAACAACGCCATTGAGTTGACGTAATTCCTTGATTTTCGAGGAGTCAGAAACAAATGTTTTACCTTTTGTTGCTATAATTTTAACGTCAGGATTAAAATTGGACATCATGCCCATAATAAGTTTTTCAAACCCATTAAAAACCGCCAAAACAAGCACCAATGCAGCCGTGCCCAATGCCAAACCAAAGACTGAAATGCCCGTAATGACGTTGATGGCATTCGTTGATTTTTTAGCAAAAAGGTAACGACGGGCGATTTTTAGCGGAAGGTTCATGTGTAATGTGTTGATTATCAATAATCTTGTTCGATTCGACCATTTTCAAGAATCTCAAACCGATGCGTTTTTGTTGCATTGGGGTTATAATCCCCCCCCCCAGTAATCGCACCCATGGCGACGAAAATTGTTAATTTTTCATCTATCGTTGCGAGTGTATGCAGCACTTCTTCGCCCATCACCTTCGTGCCTGCAATGGCTTTTTTGTCAATCATATTGCCATCGCTGCTGTATGTTGCCAATACATAATCGTATTGCATCAACGCCGCTTTCCAGTACACAAGGGCTTGATACGCTTGTTTTGGCACTTTTGGTATGCTGAAACAAGCGACATATTCCGTAAATTCATCTACGACTGCCACCTCATAACGTGAAATAAACTCCGCAATCAT
>JAYTUR010000256.1:0-8694 GCA_043744475.1 Saprospiraceae bacterium
TAACATCATAGCCCGACATGCTTACTAACCAATTCACTTTCCCGTCGAATCCGGTCAGCCCCATTTGTAAAAGAACTTATTGCCCAAGAAGGGACGCAAAGATAACCATTTTAGGATATAAAAAGTTCTTTGCGGTTAAATAACTGTTAAACAACACGTCATTGCTCTTTAAGTTTTTAATTTTGTTCGGAAGTTAAGTCTTAAAATCTAAAAGAATAGAGCAGTCCAGAACATGAATCAAAAAGCAATTTGGGTAATCATTGGGTTAATGTCGTTGGCAGTCGTTGGCGTATTATCATTACAGATGAGCTTTATCAACAACAGCCGTCGGTTGAATGAGGAACAATTCGACAAACACGTCGCTGTTGGCTTGAAAAAAGTCGCTGAATTGCTTGAAAACGTTGAAAACTTTCAAGTTACCCGCTATGCCAATGGTTTTTCTATTAAATATTCAACCATTGACACGAATGGGCGATTCAGTTATCAACAACAAATTGCCATGTCCAACGACCCCTCAATATTGCGTCAAACCATGGAAGCCATGCAGCTCAAACAAGCCATGATTGGTATCCCTATCGAAGAACGCATCGAAGTCATTCGTTTAGACCGTTTTTTGAAGGACGAATTGGGTTACGATATTCCGTTCAGTTATGGTGTTTGGTCCAATGCCTCTAATAGTTTTGTGATTTACAACAACCACTATGTCGTACCCAATGAAAGTCAAGCCAGTTTTAATTTTCTGAAAATATCACATTATAATACCAAACTATTTACAACCGACATTAATGCCCCTGGTGTCCTTTATGTTTATTTTCCAACTAAGTCCTCTGTCGTTTGGGGGCGTTTGTGGCTCGATTTATTGATGTCATTATTGTTTACAGCCATCATTTTAGCCTCTTTTGCTTATACCATCCGCGTTATTTTGCAGCAAAAAAAGCTGTCAGAGATGAAAAACGACTTCATCAATAATATGACACATGAATTCAAAACGCCCATTGCCACCATTTCTTTGGCTTCCGATTCTATTATCAACCCCTCTGTCATTGGCAATCCCGACAAAGTCAAACGTTTTGCCAATATCATCAGCCAAGAGAATAAACGGATGCACGGACAAGTCGAAAAGGTGCTACAAATGGCACTTGTTGAACGTGGACGCATCAAATTGAACTTTACAGATGTTAATATTCATCAAGTCATCGAACAAGCTGTTGGCAATATGGCGTTGCAAGTCGAGCGCAAAGAAGGGATTATTACTGCCCAACTCAACGCAGAAAAATACTATATCGAAGGTGATTTGAACCATATTTCCAATGTCATCAACAACCTTTTGGACAATGCCAATAAGTATTCGCCCGAAAAACCTGAAATCACCGTTTCAACGGTCAATAAATCGAACGGCATCGAAATTACTATTTCTGATAAAGGGATTGGCATGACCAAAGAAGCCTGAAGCGCATTTTTGAAAAGTTCTACCGCGTGCATACAGGCAATTTGCACGATGTCAAAGGCTTCGGCTTAGGACTTGCCTACGTCAAAGCGATGGTCACTGCCCACAAAGGTTCTGTTGATGTGAAATCGGAATTGGGTAAAGGGTCGAGTTTTATTCTTGTTTTTCCATTTAAAGTGGGTCAAGACATTGACGAAGATTGAGTTCATAAAATCTTATGAATCAAGGATTTGGGTAATTTATACTGAGGGGGCTAAATAAGGAGCCAATTTGAATATTTCTTTTTGAATCTGTACTGCAACTGCTTCAATCGTGCCACCGCCATCAATTTCAATGATGTTTTCATCGTGTGTTTTCCTTAAAAATTCGATGGCAGCAAAATATTTCTGCCTTGATTCATCGAGGTTTGCTTCAAACAATTCTTCGGGTTGATTCCTGATTTTCATACGCTCGTAACACACCTTTGTATCCACATTGATGAAAAAAATGACATCTGGTTTCAAAGCATACTCATTATAAATCATTACTTTTTCAAATGGAAAATCAAGGCGACTTTGATACACCAACGATGACAAATAGTACCTGTCGCAAATCACTATATGTCCTTCTGTTTCGAGCCACGGCTTGACAATCGTATTGCAATGGTCGAGCCGATTGGCGGCATAAGCCAAAGGCAAAATGCTTGGCTTGTGATCCCGTATTTGTTTTTTCAAAATTTGACGAATCTGTAACCCGCTGCATGACGCATCATTGGGTTCATAAGTCAATTTTACGATGCCTTTACTGAGGGGGTCGAGTAACGCCGTCAATGCCTGAGAAGCAGAAGATTTGCCCGAACCATCTAAGCCTTCGATGACGATAAAGAGAGATTTGTGTTGCATAAAACTGTTGGATTTGGGGCAAAAATAGGTTTTATATGTGGGAAAAAGGAAAGGCTTTGTATCTTTTAAAATGTCAAAGTCAACGATTACCGGCAATTAAGCTATCAATACTACCCCCCTCAGTATATCGGCTTTTATTTTAAGCTAAAACCTAGAATTGTGAAATCATAAAGATTGTAGAATTTCACTGTCCTTATTTTTCAAATTTCATCCGTTTAATGTAATAATACGTCTCTATCTGTGCCCGCATCGCAATGTCGTTCTCATCACGCTTATATGGATTGTCCTGTTCCGCATTGATATAACGGGCTTTAACGTTGTCAGACAATTGAAAATCAATGACTTCTTTAATAATTTGCTTCAATTTAGGGTCATAAATCGGGAAAGTCGTTTCAACACGATGCGATAAATTCCGTGTCATCCAATCGGCGCTCGATAAATAAATTTCTTCTTTGCCGTTGTTGCGAAACATAAAAACGCGCGCATGTTCAAGGAATCGGTCAACGATGCTGATGATTTCTATATTGTCACTAACCCCTTCAATGCCAGGGACAAGGGAACAAATACCACGCGCAATAATCTTTATATTAACACCCGCTTGTGATGCTTCGTATAATTTTTGAATCATATCTCTATCCGAAACGCTGTTCAATTTTATAATCATAGAAGCCGGTTTACCCGCCTTAGCGTTTGCAATTTCACGGTCAATTTTAGCGACGATTTCATCTCTTAAATTGAATTGACCGACCAATAGATGCTTAAATGGTGCAATACCTTCTTTTTTAGACGTTTCCAAATAGCGGAAAACACGTGCCATTTCGTTTGTCAGCCGTGTATCGGTTGTAAAAATACACATGTCAGAGTATATTTTTGCGGTATCTTCATTAAAATTACCTGTACCGAGATAGGCATACAGCTTTTCCTTGCGTCCTTCTTTTCGGCTCACCAAAGCCAATTTTGAATGTACTTTGATGCCAGGCATAGAATAATAAACCGCTACACCTGCTTTTTGCAAGGCTTCGCCCCATTTTATATTGGCTTCCTCATCAAATCGGGCTTTCACCTCAATGAAAACGGAGACATGCTTGCCGTTTTCAACGGCTTGCATCAAGGCGCGCATGATGCGGCTTTTTTTCGCTACGCGATATTGAACGATTTTTATGTGCGTTACTGAGGGGTCTTCCGCGGCGACTTCAAAAAACTTTATGACCGATTCGTAACTCTGATACGGAAAATGCAGAAGATGATCGCGCTCTGAAATAACACTATAAAAGTCTTCAGCCTCTTCCAAAATGGGATAAGGTTGTGGCGGCATCGGCTTGTATTTGAGTTGCGACAAGCCAAAATCGGGAAACTTAAAGAAGTCAAAATTGTTGTGGTAACGCCCTTCGGGCAGCATATCGCTTTTTGCGATATTGAAAGTATCACTTAAAAAATCGAGAAATTCTTTGGGCATCGTACGGTCAAAAACGAAACGAGAAGTGGGGCCGACATTCCGTTTTTGTAGGCTCGATTTGACTTTTGATATCAAGTTACCTGTAAATTCATCGTCAATATACAGCTCCGCATCGCGGGTCAGTTTTATCGAATAGGTATCTACGATGTCATAACCTGGAAATAAATACGAGACTGAATGACGCACAATATCATCGAGCATAATGATTTCATGCCGTCCCGTTTTAGACGGTAATACGATGAAACGAGGTAAGAAATCGCTTGGAATTTTGACAATCGCATACTCTGTCCGCGACGTATAGCTGTCTTTGGGTATCAAAGCTACTGTCAAATACAAGGCGGCATTGTTCAAAAAGAAGCGAATTTTGTCTTTAACAAGGAGAACGGGCTGCACGAAAGGCAATAAATTTTCTTGAAAATAAGCCTCAACAAACTCTTTTTGCTCATCCATCAAATCCAAGCGGCGCAACATGTAAATATTGTGTTCACGCAGCGCAGGAATGATTTCGTCAATAAAAATGCGGCTGAACTCAATCTGTTGCTCATTCACAATCTTCAACAGCCCTTTCAAGGTTTGTTTTGGATTGTAATTCAATTCCTTTTTTGTTTTCTTTGACAATCGAATCAAACTGCGGTGCTGGGCTATGCGGATGCGGAAAAACTCATCGAGGTTGGAGGAGTAAATGGCTAAGAATTTCATCTTCTCCATCAACGGTACTAACGGGTCTTTTGCCTCTTGCAATACGCGGTCATTGAAACTCAACCAACTGACATCGCGCTGTACATAGGGCATGTCGTAAAGGGAATCTAATTCGTTATTTTCTATTTCTATTGCTGTTTCTGTTTGCATAAAAATCAATGTATTGTGGTTGAGTTGCAATTTTAAATAAATTATCCTTTATGCAAGTATAACAAGGTGGAAAATAAGTTGCAGGATTTTAAATTCTTTCTAAAATAATGCCAGCAAGCACCTCATTGAGTATTTCAAGAAATGCCTGTTCAATTTTGATTACACATATACCTATTTTATGTAAGTGATGTACGCTGACGATTGAGCAACTTATACTGAGGGGGTACGTCAATTACTAAAATGAGTAAGTGACTTACCTATTTTACCTATTCATTGACGTTTTTTAGTGGTTCAATTGGTTCAAACGGGCTTTGACTTTCTCAATATCCTTATGCCCTTTGCCCGCCGCTTCTAAATCATCGAAATCTTGCAACAGCACCAACTTATTGGTGATACCACTATAGTTCGTTGCGTCGTCCACGAAGTCTAAATACACCTTCATTGCCGCATCGAATTGGTCTTGATACAACAAAGCATGACCTAAGTTGGATTTGATAAAACTCTGGTTAGGGTCGAGCCGCATGGCACGTTGGGCATCTTGTTCAGCTTCTTTGTATTTTTGAACAAACAGTCCGTACCAAGCCCGTTGGCTTAGATAGTAGGCAAAGGTTGTTTCGTAATTGTCAACTAAGCGTTGATTTTTTTCTATTGTACTCACCAATTCACCGTAAAGACGATAGATGTCGAGCGTATCACGACTCTTTTCGATTTTATTGACTAATATTTCAACAAGAGTGAGTGTTTCGTCTTGTATATAAGGCAATGCGTTACTTTTATTTGCATATCGTTTTGGCTCTTCGACAAATACGATGCCTTTAGCTCTTGCTTTTTGCATAATATTAGCAAACTCTGGATGTTCAAACCCTGAATTTTTGAGGTTGTCTATATGTTCAATGACATTGGCAGGTTTGGTTGTGACTTTGACACGCACCGTTTTTTCTTCGGTCATTTCGTCTATATTTATGATGGTATCTCTACGTGGTCGGGTGAGATAATCACCTAGATACAAAGCTTCTGCTTTTTTGGTATTGCCACCAAATAGAAGTGCGTCGGCTAAAGCAAAATGTGCTTCGGCATCTGTTTTGTCTATGTCTAAACCTTTTTGAGCAAAGGTTTTTGCCAATTTATAGTCTTTGGCTTTGAATGCGGTCTGCATGGCATCAATACAAGCGTCAATCGCTTTATATTTCAAGACCTCATTGTTCGGATTTTGGGCATAACGGCTGTAAAGTGTGTCAATAATCATCTGATGCAATTGCTGTTTCAACGCCTGGTTTTTAGTTGTGTCTATTCGATAGTGCCAAATTTCCTCAATGCTTTTACCCACCCGCAAAATGGAGTCACCGATGAACTTGTTGCGCACCCTAACTAAGGGCGAAGAGAGCCATGCGTCTAATTTTTGCTTATGTTCTAAATACAGAGGCGACCTCACCCACGTTTTTGCCAACCGTTTGTGGTAGGTTGTGTAACGCTCTTCCCCCCTTGTGTTCGCGAGTGTATCGCGTAGGGTAGCGGATTGATACCACATAGAATCTTCATACTGAAAACCCAACTTTTTGAACGTATAAGTAGAAAAAGGGTAGGCAAATTGCGCTGTTATATCATTTCCGCGTTTTAATCGCCACATCATTGCCGTTTTATCATTACCACCCGTCAATAACCATTGCCTATCGGTGGGTACAGCGATGGCATTCACAGCACCCTCATGTCCCCAAAATTCCATCAAGGTTTTCCCTGTTTCGACATCCCACAACTTCGCAGAACCGTCCTTGCTCCCCGTAACGACTTGATTGACATAAGGCAACAATATAACGCTCGTGACGGATGCCGTATGTCCAAAAAAATCACGCGTGATACGCCCTGTTTCGACATCCCATAACTTCGCCGTTCTATCTATACTGCCTGTTAATAGCCTTTTGCCATTGGCAGAAAGCATAGCTGACGTAATGGTGTTGGTATGTCCCACAAAAGTGCGTACCATGCGCCCCGTTTCGACAATCCATAAGGTGGCGGTATTGTCCCAACTGCCTGTTACCAATCTTCTGCCACTCTCGGAGAGTGTGATGCACGTAATACCGTCTTTTTGTCCAATAAAATCGCGAATCATTTCCCCTGTTTTGATGTCCCAAAGCCTTGCCGTTCTATCCCAACTGCCTGTCATGATGCGTTTGCCGTCGGGCAAAAAAGCGACGGCACTGACGTTGGAAGTGTGTCCCACAAATTGTCGAATCAATTTCCCCGTGCGGATATCCCACAACTTAGCGGTTTTATCGCTGCTGCCTGTCAAGATACGCTTTCCGTCCGTCGAGAATGCGACTGAAGTCACCCCCTCAGTATGACCCACAAAATGCCGAATGATTTTCCCCGTTTGCATATCCCACAACCTTGCAGTGTTGTCGGTACTGCCCGTCAAGACCCACGAACTATCGCTAAAGACAGCCATTGCGGTAATGGCTTCAGTATGTGCCACAAAATTGCGCACGTAAAACCCTTCTGTGCTATCGTTCAACATTTTTTTGAAATTGGCTGCTGCCACTGGGTTATCAGCGTGTTGTTGATAGTTGGTCTCAAATATCCGCAACGCTAGCGTTGGGTTTGTTGACATATACGACATACCCACCGCCGCATTTTCGGCAGCTCGTGCAGCACTTTCTGCTTTTAGTTTGGCAAGTCGCGCTGTCTCGGCGGCTATTTCGGCTTCTTCGGTTTTCTCATCGGCACGGTCTTTTTCTAATTTGGCTAATATCGTTTGCCTCTCCGCTTCCTTTTTTGCGACAATGGCTTTCTCTTTTTCTTTATCTATGGCAACAAAAATGACCTCAATCAATGAATCCGCTTCCATAATATTTGCTTGTGGATAGACCTTTGCCGCCTTGCAGTACGCCAATGCCGCTTTGTAGTTCCTCTCTGTCAAAGCTTTTTCAGCTTTTTCCATATTACAGGTATATGTATAACAAGGCGATTGAGCCTGCACTGTCATTGCGAAGAATGAAGCAACTGAGGGGGGTATCAAGAACAAGAGTGTGAATAAGACTATTATATTTTTCATTGCTTATCTATGGTTAGAGATACAAATTTTAGTTTTTGACATCCTGTTTAGGAAACTTTTAAAGTTTACTAAACATTTTTACAACGCATCTACCGCTCAAAACAACATCATTTAAAAATTTATTTTAAATTAATACGTCGCAACTATTGACTTTATCATAATCATATAAGTAAATTTTAATTTTATAAAAACGCATTAATTAACTTATTAAACAGTTTAAAAAATGGCTATATCCGTTTTATTAGATTCTTTAGTTGATACCGATCTTCCTGAAGAAAAAGTTGTCGCCATTGTTAACGCATTTGAGTTATTACTAACCGAAATGCCTTTTTTATTAACCCTTGACCGCGCAGAGGTTGAGTCTTTAGTCCGTTTGCACAAAGGCAATGAGCCGTTTTGTAACAAAGCGCTACTCGAAGCGCAGCAGTACAAAGGCGCAATACCCGACGAACTCAAACCCGAACTTTTGCAACGCAAACTTACATTTGCTAAACAATTCGGTCGTGTTGTAGCTCCTTCTGAACGACTTGCAGAACGCATCTATGTGACTGCCGTTCGCGATGGTGCAGAAGCCGTGAGTATCGCCATGAAGCTTCGTGATTTTTTTGAACACGAAGCAGGTCTCAAAGGACTTTACGCTAAAGATGCGGCGGCTGCCTTTAATCGCCTAAGCGAAGGCTTTATCGAGCGCGCAGCCAAAGCCCAAAAAACCATTGCGGGCAAGCAAGCCAGAGTGGATACACCTCAGTGAACTCAAAACCCTAAAATACTGAGGGGGGTATCACAACTCAAAAACGTTCTCGATGCTTCGGTATTTGGGACGTTTGTTGTTGGTGGATTGTCTTGACATTACGTTTGGAAAACTTTTAAAGTTTTCCAAACATTGTGTATTACTCTTTTGAGTACGCCGCTTACCCTTTTGACTACGTTACTCACCCTTTTGAGTACGTTACTTACCCTTTTGAGTACGTTATTTACTTTTTTGAGAATACCACTAAGGTTAGGGAAATCT
>JAYTUR010000257.1:0-8689 GCA_043744475.1 Saprospiraceae bacterium
GTTCATACCATCTACAGCAGTTGCGGGTGCTGTTAAGTTCAATTTATAGCCTGTTGTCGCATCCAAAACCGCTTTTGCAGCAGCTTTTGCAGCATTCCATCTTGTAGCTCGGTCACCTGTTGTGTAAGCGACTAACTCTATGTTGGCATAACTTGACAGAACAGTTGATTTAGCTTTGGCTGTTGCGGCATCGTGCAAATCACTCGCAGCATAAAGCAAAACGCGTGCTTTGAGTGCCATGGCACTGATTTTAGAGGCTCTACCTGCATCGGCTTTTGTATCCAATGCTGCAATCGCTTTGTCAAGGTCGGCGACAATGAAAGCAACACATTCAGCATAGGTGTTACGGGCAATCGTGTAGTCTTCATTTAAGCCATAAGACTTAGCGATAAGTGGTACACCTCCGTAGAAACGAAGCAATTGCTGATAATAATAAGCCCGAAGGAAATAGGCTTCGCCAATGAGTTTATCTCTCAATTTAGTATCCTTAAAAGTTGCCGTTGGCAAGTTTTCAAGTGCGACATTGGCTTGACGAATAGCGAGATACATTCTACCCCATTCATAAGTTGGACTGACCCAAGCCACGTTTGATGGACTTTCAGATGCTTCCGTCCACGTATTGATGTTACGACCTGAGTGGGTAAACATCGCTTCGTCGGTGTAAGCGGCGAGTGCTTGTTCTTCAAATCCACCATATCCTAAGAAGGAATAGACGTTGTAAATAAAGGCTTCGGAAAGCGCACCGTCAGCCCATGTTGCCGCACTTGATACTTTATCAAGCGGCAGTGTATTGAGAAAATCTTTGTTACAGGAAAATGTAACAACTGCCAGTATAGTGCATACTAAGCTTATTTTCACAATCATATTATTTTTAAAATTTTTCATTTTTATTACTATTTAAGTCAAAAAAAAAAGGATAAAATACTGAGGGGGTAAATTTGGAAAATTATCCCATAAAATTTTCAAAAAGGACGCTTCCAAAAACATTTATTGTCCATCATTTACCCCACTCTAAATTAGAATGTTACACTTAGACCCGTGTTGAAAATGCGTGATTGTGGATAATAAACACCACTACTTGCTGTTGCTTCTGGGTCATACACTTTCTGCTTAGAAAATGTCAAAAGATTTAAGCCATTGATATATACACGAAGGCTGCCAAGGCGTACTTTTTGGACAATGTTGTCTGGTAAAGTGTAGCCTAATTCTAAGTTTTTCAAGCGGATATAGTCTTTACTGAACAAGAAGTAAGTATTGTTACCATAATTCCCGCCTGTATAATATGTGTCACCACGGCTTGCTAAACGCGGGTTTGTGCTGCTTGGATTGTCAATTGACCATCTGTTGTCGTTAGAATATTTCAAGAAATTGCCGATGTCACCTGATTCCGTTTGAACACGAATATTGGCTCCGGCTGCGCCTTGGAAAAGGATATTCAAATCAAACCCTTTGTATCTCAAATCCAATGTTGCACCAAAGTTAAAAGTAGGAACAGTATTCTTTTCTAAACGAACTTGGTCGTCTGCTGTGATTTTACCATCGTTATTGAGATCTTCAAACTTCATATCGCCAGGAAGTAATTTTGTTGTGACGGCACCGTAATTGATTTTGTTAGCATCAATTTCAGATTGATTCAAGAAAACACCTGCCGATTTATAGACTAAGAATGAGCCAATCGGCTTACCTTCTTGCAATTGATAAGAAGGTGCGCCCGGAATTTCGTCTAAGAAAACGACTTTATTTTTGGCATAACCACCGTTCACACCTGCTCTAAAAGTCAAGTCTTTACCTGCTTTGCTGTTGTAACCGACATTAAATTCAAAGCCTTTATTGTCAACTTTACCCGCATTAACAGGAGGTAACAAGGCATTTATACCCGATGAAGCAGGCGTAGAACCAGTTTTTTGAATCAAAATCTGATCACGTCTGTTGTAGAAATATTCAAATGTGAAATCAATCATATTGTTCAAAAGCGTACCATCTAAACCGAGATTGAAATTATTCGCTCTTTCCCAAGTAAATGTCGGATTCGCCAAAACCGTTTCGTTCAAAGTTGTAACAACTTGTCCATTGATTGGGAATTGACCGAAACCAAAAGTAGATAAGTACGCAAACTCTTGCAGCCTACCATTATAGAATACTTGGTCATTGCCCATTTGTCCGTAAGAAGCCCGTAGTTTCAAGTTGTCTATACCTTTTACTTTGAAAAAGTCTTCTTTTGTAATGTTCCAACCTAACAATAAACCAGGGAAAGTACCGAACCGACCTGATTCAGGGAAAATGTAAGAACCATCGTAACGTCCAATGACTTCAGCAATATATTTTTCCTTATAGTTGTATTGAACACGACCGTAATAACCCAAACGCGGACGAGAGAAGGCACTACCATTCGTGTTTTGTTGCAATGAACCACCCGCAAAAATTTGGTCAACGGCTGACGATATAAAGTTTCTTCTATATGCTGAGAAGAATTCACCCGTAAACTTTTCTTTTGTTACACCCGCTAAAAAGCTGAGGCTGTGGTTGCCTAAGGTTTTATCATAGCTCAACATAGCACTTAAATTCGTATTCAGTCCTGAAAAAGATGACTGAAACAGCCTCGGGTCTTTGAAGTTAGAGCGAATCGCGCCCACTAACTTTGGCGTTTTTCCATCTGCTTCAAAAGTTGCTTTATCCCACGAATAGAGAGACCAAGGCGTTTGCCAAGTTTTTGTTGTGCTTGCATTTTTATCAATCGAACCTGATAGGTTTAAAGTTAAACCTTCAATCCAAGGGTTTGTGATGACAACACCGCCATTTGCCTGAGTGTAGTCTGATGGATTGTCTGTATATCCTGTTGCATTGGTTGTGATAACATACGGATTTTGACCATTTTCAATATCTGGTCCTGGCAGCCCGTTCGGCCATACTTCAGGTTCAGTCGGTCGTCCACGCATCAACATCCGAAAGATAGAACCAGAGCTTTCTGTTGGGAATTTACGCTGTTCCCGTCTGACCATAATGCCCAAATTGACCTTGATGTATTTGTTGACTTTTGCATCAACATTTGTCCTAAAATTATACTGATGGTAGTTGGTTGCTGAATTTTTGTAAATCGCATCTTGGCTCACATAACCCAATGAAGCTAAATATTTTATGTTTTCAGAACCACCCGCAATTTGCAAGTTTTGGCGCGACTGTGGTGCCCATGTTCTAAAAGCATCGCCAAACCAATCCGTATTTGGGTAACGCCAAGGGTCAGAGCCATCAGCATACTTTTTGACCGCTTCAGGGCTGAAATTGGCACTCAATTGAGCGACCCCCGCAGTAGGTGACTTATAAACCCCTGTTGATTTGATGGCTGCCGAAGCCGCACCCCATTCATTGGCAGGAATAGACTTGTAAATCGGCAACTCATTCATAATGTTGGCATATTCCACTGCATTTGCCATTTTAGGAATGACACCTGGTTGCGACCAACCCGTGTTTAAGTCATACGTCACCGTTGGTTTGCCTGATTTGCCACGTTTGGTCGTAATCAAAATCGCACCATTGGCAGCACGTGCGCCATAAATCGCCGCCGAAGCATCTTTCAAAACCGAAATAGATTCGATGTCGCGCGGGCTTAAACGTCCCAATCCACCATCGCGATCGGGAATACCGTCAATGACAATGAGGGGGCTGTTGTTGCCCAATGTGTTTGTACCACGAATCGAAATCGTTGCTCCGTCATATCCCGGCTCACCACTTTGTTGAATGACCACCAAACCAGGTAGTCTTCCAGCAAGTGAATTAGAAATGTCGGTAGCAGGGGATTTGATGATTTTCTCACCTTGAAGGGTTGCAACAGCACCCGTTACAGTGACTTTTCGTTGCGTACCATAACCCACGACAACGACTTCGTTGAGGGCTTTTGCATCTATTTCAAGGCGCAAATCAATTGTCGAACGACCGTTAATAGCCTCCTCTTTTGATGTGAAACCAATGAAACTAAAGACCAAAACCCCTGTTTTCGGAGCTGAAACGGTGTAAGCACCATTAAAATCTGAAATGCCTCCCGTTGTCGTGCCTTTTACCACAACGCTAACGCCAACTAATGGCTCGCCTTTTTCATCAGTAATTTTGCCACTGACGGCTTGAGCAATGCCACTTGCGAATATGGTAAGCAGAAACACAAACAAAAGAAAGGTTCTCCTTTTGCTAAAGTGAGTACATAGAGTAGAAATTAACATATTCTTGAAATTGTTTAGTTAAAAAAATAAGTAGGTATTTTCATTCAAAATATTTCATACATTGTTAAGTGTTTTTTTGGATATCATCATCAAGCAAGTATCCACGTAGGTTATAGTCATTATTCTTGTTATTTTTAATGCCATAAGAGAATTTGTAGATAATACAGTAACCAGACTTTAATGAAGTTTCGAACCCAGAGTAGGGAAATTTTAAAAATTTCCCTACTCTTTTTCAATCACTGCGAGGAAATTAATATTTACAAATTCCCTAAAGTTATAAAATATACATTAGAAGTTGCAACAGACTAGAAATAATAAGAGAATTTAATTTTATCTAATATAATATTTTAAAAACTTTGTTGCGTTAATGACATTGTTTTCCGAAAGATATAACGATTTATGGATTTTATATAACACGCCATAGATACGAATACTGAAAAAAGAAAATGCAAACGTTTGCGCAAGCATTTTTACTATTTATTTTAGGAGTTAAAACGTTTGCGCAAATTTTCTTATTTTCGTTTTTTTTTCGCTTGCCTATTGAAGCAGCATTAAAAAATGAAAATTATTGTTAAAATTAGCCATGATATACTTGACATAAGTACGATGAACAGATACTTAAACCACAAGTATTAAGCTGTAATAACTTTACCAATTTTTCTTTATTTTGAGCCTTCTAAGCTTTATATTTTTATCAGTTTCCATTCGTGTCAGTTAAGTTTTGATTCAATCTTTTTAAAATTATACTGAGGGGTGGTAAAAAACTATTTACAGACTTAAACTTTTTAATACTATGGAAAAGCACCAGACTACCATCAAAGAAATAGCACAAGCCCTAAACGTGTCCATTTCAACAGTTTCAAGAGCATTGCAAGGCGACCCACGCATCGGCTTGCGAACCACACAGCGCGTCAATGAGTTAGCTAAGTCACTCCACTATACACCCAATCCAGCAGCTTTGCTTTTGAAGAAGAAGAAAACCTCTACAATCGGCGTTGTCTTGCCCTTTTTAAAAGAAGAATTTTTCTCTATGGCAATTACTGGTATTGAAGATATTATTTCTGAAAAAGGCTATAATGTTTTCGTGAGTCAATCAAGAGATTCCTACGAAAGAGAAGTCAATGCCATAAAATCTTTTATTAATAGCCGTGTGGACGGCGTTATCGTCTCTTTGTCTGTCGAAACAGCAGACTATGAACACTTCAAAGAGTTAGAGGAATACGGCATTCCAGTCGTGTTCTTTGACCGTACGCCTATCCATTTTCCTGCCCATACAGTCAAATGTAATGTCTTAGAAGGCGCATTTCAGGTTGTCAACTATTTGGTAAGTCGAGGTATTACAAAAATTGCTTTGCTAAATGGTGCTGAAAATTTAGGTGTTTCCAAAGAGCGACTCGAAGGATATTCGGCCGCTATCTATAAAAACGGGTTAGAATTCTCCCTCGATTATGTGAAATTTACAAACTTGACAAAAGAAGATACGGAAATTAAGATGCTTGAATTACTAGCATTAGACGACAAACCACAAGCCGTTTTTGCCTTCAATGACTATATCGCACTCGATGCCATGCAAGTTTGTAAACATGAAGGTTATGCTCCCAATAAAGATATTTACTTCGTCAGTTTTGCCAATCTGCCCATCTGCACTTATATGGAAAACCCGCCAATTGCTTCCGTCGAACAATTTGCCTACATCATGGGTGAACGAGCAGCTCAAATACTCATAGAAGTCATTGATTCCACAAATAAAGAAGAGCCATTTAGAGAAATCGTTTTGGATACAGAAATCCGTATTCACGATTAATCTTTCGCTATTTACCTATTTTTCATGAATTTGGTTTAACAAATTTACCCCCCTCAGTATTTTGACTACATTAGCGACAAGTTTCTAAAATTTAATTAATCAAAGACAATCGTCATTGACATGAATAGTCGCTACACACTTATTATATGCACTGCCCTCTATTTGATGGCGTTCTCTGCTTGTAAAAACGCCGAAAATGAGTCCGCAACAGATGTATCTGAAAACGAACCTGCTCTTTTCACTCTTCTTGCACCTGACAAAACCAATGTGTATTTTCAAAACACCATTACTGAGGGGTTGAATACCAATGTCTTGATGTATGAATATTTCTACAACGGCGGTGGTGTTGCCGTCGGTGACATCAATAATGACGGTTTGGAAGATATTTACTTCACGAGCAATATGACGTCCAACCACCTATATCTGAATAAAGGCAATATGCAGTTTCAAGATATAACCGCAACGGCAGGCGTTTCGGGACGCAACAGTCCTTGGAAAACGGGAACGACGATGGCAGATGTCAATGGCGATGGTTTTTTGGATATTTACGTCTGTTACTCTGGCAATTTACCGCCTGAAAAACGGGCAAATCAACTTTTTATCAATCAAGGCAACAATACTTTTGTTGAAAAAGCAGCCGATTATGGCTTAAACAGCATGGGTACAAGCACACAAGCCACGTTTTTTGATTACGATAAAGACGGCGATTTGGACATGTTTTTACTCAATCACAACCCAAAATCGCTCCCTGTTCTCGATGAAGCGTCAACAGCGGACATTCTTAAAAAAGACGACCCCAACAATGGTATGCGCCTTTTTAGGCAAGACAAAGGCAAAAATGGGCAGCCGTTATTTAAAGATGTGACAAAAGAAGCAGGGCTTGTGAGTTCGGCTTTGTCCTACGGTTTAGGCGCAGCAATGGCTGATTTTAATGGCGATGGTTGGACGGATATGTATATTTCAAACGACTACACAATTCCTGATTTTTTATACATTAATGACAAAAAAGGCGGTTTTATCAATCAAATTGGCGAAGATATGGGGCATACCTCCCATTTTTCGATGGGCAGCGATGCCGCTGACATCAATAATGATGCGCTGACGGATATGTTCACTCTCGATATGTTGCCCGAAGACAACCACCGTCAAAAACTGTTAATGGCACCCGACAACTACGAAAAATTTGCCTTTAACCTCAAAGTCGGCTTTGGGCATCAATACATGCGCAATATGTTGCACATCAATCAAGGACTCGTTGATAAAAAACTGGCTTTTTCAGAAGTCGGTCAGTTGGCGGGTATTTCAAACACCGATTGGTCGTGGTCTGCCCTTTTTGCCGATTACGACAACGACGGTTGGAAAGACCTTTACATCACAAACGGTTATTTGAGGGATTATACAAACTTAGATTTTTTGAAATATATGGGCGATTATATGCAAAACAATCGCGCCAATATCCAACGCCAAAACGTTTTAGATTTGGTTCAAAAAATACCAGCTTCCAACCTCACCAATTATATGTTTAAAAATAATGGCAATTCCCTCTCTGGGGGACAAGGGGGCTTAACCTTTAAAAACGTTGGTTGGGGCACATCAAAACCGTCAAACAGCAATGGCGCGGCTTATGCCGATTTGGACAACGATGGCGACTTGGATTTGATCGTCAACAATATCAATCAAGCCGCTTTTATCTATCAAAACGAAGCCAATAAGCAGTTGAAAAACCACTATTTAAAAGTAAAACTGCAAGGACAAGGACTGAATCGCTTGGGTTTGGGCGCAAAAGTGACAATTTACAGCAACGGACAAACGCAGTTTTTGGAGCAAATGCCCACGCGCGGCTATCAGTCGAGTGTATCGCCGATTTTGCATTTTGGCTTGGGTCAAAATAATAATATTGATTCCCTTAAAATTGTTTGGTTAAGTGGTAAACAGGAAATTGTCAGGAACATTACAGGCGATAAAATGCTCACTTTTGAAGAAAAGATTGCTTCGTCCCTCGCAATGACAACTAAAAATACTCAAAATACTGAGGGGGGTATTTTTACAGAAATAGCTTCACCGATTGCTTTTGAAAACCCTAAAAACAGCCTAAACGACTTCAAAAGACAACCTTTACTCACCAATCCCTTGTCTTTTGTCAGTCCGTGTATGACCCAAAGTGATGTCAATGGCGATGGTTTGGCAGATGTTTATGTCGGTGGTGCGAGTGGTCAAGCGGCAGCCTTATTTATCCAAAATAAAAATGGCTCTTTTAGCCCAAAACCGCAAGCTGCTTTTGAAGCCGACAAACAAAGCGAAGATGCAGATGCGGCGTTTTTTGATGCCAATGGCGATGGTTTTCTAGATTTATACGTGTGTAGCGGTGGTTATGCCAATTTTCAACCAGAAGATGCAGCCCTTCAAGACCGTTTATATATCAACGATGGCAAAGGCAATTTTACGAAAAACCCAACCGCTTTGCCCAAAAATCTAAGCAGCAAAAGTTGTGTTAGAGTGGCAGACATCAATGGCGATGGCAAGCCCGATCTGTTTGTCGGTGGTCGCGTCATTGTGGGGCGTTATCCAGAGGCACCCCTCAGTATATTGCTCATAAATGATGGTAAAGGCAATTTTTCTGACCAAACGACCACCTTCGCTCCTACCCTTTCAAAAATCGGTATGGTCACTGATG
>JAYTUR010000258.1:0-8688 GCA_043744475.1 Saprospiraceae bacterium
GTGAGAAAAGGACTTAGTTGCATTGCTTTTTGATTAAAAATGTTAGAGAAAGTGGTTTTTAAAAGTACAAATATAAATCAAAAAGTTTTATTAATAAAATAATTTGTGTTATTTTAGACGAACAGCAATTGGTCTTTTTACTGAGGGGTACAACGATATTATTAGCGGTTGAAGTATCTTACATTTTTTTAATAATTTGTTTTAAAAAATAAAATAACGAATCTTTTTTCTAGAAAATAATACATTTTAAGTGATTATTTACAAAAAATAATTGCTTCAAAAAGTTTTAAATTCTAAAAGTATTGTAATTTTGTTTCTATTCAAAAATCAGCCTTTCCGAACACCTTCACCCGATACTAACTTTATCAAAATTTTTCTTTCACATTCTAATTTGAAATAAAATGAATCAAACTAAGTTAATTGTCGGCACTTTCGTTGGTAGCATTGCCAACTTTTTAGGCGGATGGGTCATCTTTGGTATGTTGTTGATGAAAACAATGGAATCGAACATGGTATCTGGTGTTTCAAAAACAGAACCTAATTTGTTAGGCATTTTTGCATCGGGTCTCGTCTATTCTTTTTTGATGGCTTACATTTTCGAACGTTGGGCGGGCATTCGTTCTTTACAATCGGGTGCAGTCGCAGGTGCCATTATCACGGCATTGGCAGTACTTTCTTTTGACCTTGGTCTCTTTTCAATGGCAAATTGGTTCACTTCTTTTACGGGTGTTATCGTTGATGTGATTGCCAACACAGTACTCGGTGCTTTGACAGGTGCTGCTATCGGTTGGTTTTCAGGTTACAATCGTAAAGATTGAGGGAAGAGGTTAGATAAAAAACAAACCCTGTAAGGCTCGTTATGAGTTTTACAGGGTTTTTCGTTTCAACTAAACACCCCCTCAGTATGTCGCCCTTTTATCAGCATATCCAACCAATAAATCAAGCCGATGGCGACCACCATTGAACCAATAACCACAAATCCTAAAATGTCATAACGTTCCAACATACCATTCGATTTTTGGACGACAATCAGACCTGCTACAAAGGAAGCCACACCACCTGAAATCTGTTGAATCGAACTGTTAACACTCATAAACGCGCCCCTGTCTTTGGCATCTGGCACTGCCATGAGCAAGGCTGACGATGCAATCATACGCGACGAAATGCCCGTAAACATCAAAACACTCATAACCGTTACCAACCAAAGCGGCGTTATGCCCATGTGTGTATAGATGCCAATGATGAACATACTCAATATTGAACCGATGGTGAACAGGTTAAATTTGCCTATTTTATCGCTCAATTTGCCAAGTAAAGGTCCTGAAAGTATGGAACACAACCCTGTGATGCCGTACAAAACAGGCAGTTGTTTCAAGGTCAAACCCAAATTATTGGTGCTGAATGCGCTGCCAAAAGGCATGAGCATAAAGCCACCTGTCGCCAATAAAATCGTAGCGATGTAGGCGCGTAGGTAAAAGGTATTTGACACCGTATTCTTCAGATGCTGAATGGCATTATAGTTGATTTGCAAGGACAAATGTTCTGTTATGGGCTTCATTTTCAGTAAAATCACAATGCCTGCCAAAATGCCAACACCTACAATCATCCAAAAAGAGGCGTGCCAATCGTAATGTGTGGCAAGCCAAAGACCTATCGGCAGCCCTAAAATTTGACTCGCGGATACAGACATTTGGACAAAACCCATGACCCGACCACGTACTTCTACTTTGAAAATATCTGAAATAATGGCAAAACTAACTGACCCAATCACGCCGCCAAAAATGCCTGTAATGATACGCGCAATAAGTAAAAAATGATAATCCGTTGCCATGGCACACAGCGTTGTACCAAAAAGAAAACCGATATAAAAGAACATGAGCAATCTTTTGCGGTCATATTTATCGGCAAATCCTGCCGCCAATAAACCTGAAATACCTGCACTAAAAGCATACGCCGAGACGACTGCGCCGAATTGAGTCGTTGAAATGCTCAATGCGGGCATCAAAATCGCACCCAAAGGCGATAAAACCATAAAATCAAGTATGACTGTGAATTGTATAAAGGACAAAACGGCAATCATAAAGGTTTGATATGGGGTAAAAATGCGTTCTTTTTGTTGTTTGGACGATTTCATATTTAAAAAATGTATTATTTTAGGCTGCGGAAATCTTTACGTTGTTTTGAAATTTGCCAAAAATAAAGAGATGCAATTTTCATACATTTGACTTTTCACTCAAAACAGGTGCAAAAATGAGAGAACATTTGCTCATTGTTGATTTTTCTTTGAATATTTAAAAAAATAATTGTGAAAAGGCTCCTTTCTATACTCATCATTATTGCACATACAAATATCATTTTTAGTCAAAACAAAAAGATAGACCGTCAAGCAGTTGTGCAACGACATACCGTTGTCTTGACCAAAGCCGATACATTGGCTTCGTTATCGGTCGGCAATGGCGCATTTGCTTTTACTGCCGACGTGACGGGTTTACAAACGTTTCCCGATGAATATTCCAAAGGGATTCCTTTGGGTACACAATCGGAATGGGGCTGGCATTCGTTCCCAAATACTGAGGGGTATAAAATTGAGGAAAGTTTAAAGAATTATGACGCACATGAGCGCAAATTACCTTATGGTGTTCAATCAGGCACAACTGAACGCAATAAATTGGCTACCAATTATTTACGTCAAAATCCTCATCGTTTGCAGTTGGGGAATTTGGGGTTTGAATTGACTAAAAAAGATGGTTCGAAAGTTATATTGGAAGATATAAAAGACATTCGCCAAACGCTGGATATGTGGACAGGCGAGCTAAAAAGTCATTTTACAATTGAAGGTGAAGCAGTTGATGTTTCTACTTTTTGTCATCAAAACAGCGATGTGATTTCTGTAAAAGTCAAATCTGAATTGTTGAAACGTGGACAAATTAAAATCAGTTTGCGCTTTCCATATCCTACCGATGCGTTTTTAGATGAAGGCAATAATTATGAAAACGACAAAAAACATATATCTCAACTTGTTTTTTCAAACACCAAACAAGCTATTTTACAACATGATTTAGATACTAATCGCTATTTTATTCAATTTGGTTGGGACACAAATACCGCTAAAATCGAAGCCAAACAGCCGCATCATTTCGTTGTAACCCCCTCAGTAAAAAGCGACTTTTTTACAATAAATGCGTCATTTTCACTTCAAAAACAGAACATTTCTCTTGTAAATTTTGATAAAAATCAAATAAATAACCGCCTGAGATGGCAACAGTTTTGGCAAAGCGGTGGTGCAATTGACTTTTCAAA
This sequence comes from Saprospiraceae bacterium, assembly GCA_043744475.1. Taxonomy (GTDB): domain Bacteria; phylum Bacteroidota; class Bacteroidia; order Chitinophagales; family Saprospiraceae; genus JAAFJT01. The sequence goes on from JAYTUR010000258.1 coordinate 3,301, forward strand.
AACCAAAGACCCACGCGCTTTTGAAATAGAAAGGCGTGTCGTTTTGTCCCAATATCTCACAAAAATTCAATGCACAGGCACTATGCCGCCGCAAGAAACGGGCTTGACTTACAACTCATGGTATGGCAAACCGCACCTCGAAATGCACTGGTGGCATGCCGTTCATTTTGCACAGTGGGGACGCGCCGAGTTGATGGAAAAGAGCTTAAATTGGTATAAAAAAGTAGAAAATGAAGCCAAAATCATCGCTCAACGACAAGGCTATGACGGTATCCGTTGGATGAAAATGACTGACCCTAATGGCAAAGAAGCGCCCTCTTCCGTTGGGGCTTTTTTGATTTGGCAACAACCGCATTTTATTTATTTCGCCGAACAAGCCTATCAAGCGCATCCGAATAAAGAAACGTTGGAAAAATACAAGGACTTGGTCTTCAAAACGGCTGATTTTATGGCTTCTTATGCCTATTTTGACTCAATTCAAGGGCGTTACATATTGGGTCCAAATTTAATTCCAGCGCAAGAATCGCATAAACCCGAACTGACTATTAACCCTACTTATGAACTCGTTTACTGGTATTGGGCTTTGTCAACGGCTCAAAAATGGATGGAACGGATGCATTACAAACGGGATAAAAAATATGACGATGTATTGGCGAAACTATCCAAACTGCCCGTTGCCGATGGCGTTTATCTCGCAACTGAAAATGCAACAGACAGTTATACAAATGAAAAATTCTTAATTGACCACCCCTCAGTATTTGGCGCGTTTGGTATGTTGCCCAAAACGCCTTTGCTCGATACGGCAACCATGCACCGTACTTATGATAAAATTTTAAAAGTCTGGCATTGGGAACATACATGGGGTTGGGATTTCCCGATGACGGCTATGACCGCAACGCGTTTGCACTTGCCCGAACAAGCCGTTGATGCGTTGTTAATGCCGATTCAGACGAATACCTACCTACCCAATGGACATAATTATCAAAGCGACCGCTTGCGTTTGTATTTACCCGGCAATGGCGGCGTTTTGTCGGCGGTGGCGTTGATGTGTACTGAGGGGGTCTTTCCGAAAGGTTGGAAAGTGACGTGGGAGGGGTTGAAGCCGATGTTGTAGGGTTTTTAAAACACATAGCCTCATAGAAAATATAGCTATCTGATTTTCAATATTTTATACAGCTATGTGTTCTATGAGGCTATGTGTTTTTAAAAATCCTATTTCCCAAAAGCAGCCGCCATCGCATTCAACTCTGCATCCGTCAAAACGCCTGATTTGACAACGACACCGTAGCGAAAAGTCACCGATTCCCCTTTTTTAAGTTTCAGATTCAAGGATTTCTTACCATTTGTAAAAACCTTTTCACCCAATGGATTGAGGGCAAAAAGACCATAACCCCTTGCGTGCCAATAAGTTGGATAATTGATATTTTTAGGATGGTCAATCATCGCAACGGCTATGTTTTCGCTGCCGACTTTGCCCGAAAGGTTCATCCATTTGCCGCGTGTTGACCAAACGGCTTCGCCATTGATGTTTTCGCTGCTGTGGTAATTGCCCACTTTTCCTTCGTTATTGACGACGGGGACTTTCGTTTCAATGCCATTCGCATCTGTAAAAACGTCGGGTTTATCTGAAGGCAATTCCAATTCGCGGGTGACACGGAGAGCAAACATACCGTCTTTGACATCGTCTAAATTCACGACATCAACCGCTGCGGTTAAGGTTGTTATGCGATCAATGAAACGGATGTCGCCTTTGCCAGAGAAGCGATATGACGTTTTTTCTTTCAAAATGATATTGCCTGTACCGTCTTTCTCAACCCAATCGGCAGTTACGTCGAGTTGACCGACTTTACCATTTTTCACTTTTGAGATACCCGTGTGGCGTATGGTGCCGTATTTTTCCAAGCGTTTTTCCGCAGGAATCGCCGTCGAGTTGTTCCAATAATCCATGCCATTGACGTATTCATAATTCAACCACAAACCGACATGATGCGGGTGGTCGGTGCGCTCATTTGGACGAGGCGCAAGGGGATAACCACGTGTAATGGTCGTCCCTTTCGACGTTTTTATAGGAAAAAGAACAGGTTTTTTTAAAATTTTCTCGTCTGGATAGATATACGAGGTAAAAAATTGTCCACCTACTAAAACATCTACTTTACGTTCTGCATCATTGCGAACCAATTTTACGGTTTGTGCATCACAAAATAGACTCCTCAGTATCAGAGCAATTAAAAGTAGTTTTTTCATTTTTAGATAAATCTTTAAAAGGTAAGAGACCACCAGATTGGCCTGATACGACATATTTACTCTGATTTTTCTTGTCATTCTGAAAGAAACTAAAAAATCAGTGTAAATCCGTCGTATCCGTCCAATCCGTGGTCAAAAAAATCAATATTGGAACACCTTACCGCCCGCCATGACTTCTTGCGTTTTTTCGTCAAAAGTCACTTTCAAGCCCGTGCGGTAGGCTGCATTCGACATAATCGTAGCGATTGAGTGCTGATAACCCGCTTCGATAGGGCCATGTGGCGTTTTACGGCTGCGGACACATTCCATCCAGTTTTTGATGTGGTTGAATGTCAAGCTGTCACCGCCCGTATTAGCATCCGTTGCCACTTTCAAACCTTCCAATTTCAAAGGCTGTAACAAGTTGGCTTTCAAGCCCATAGCCGATGCTTCGCGTTCGCGTAAACCACCTGTGGCAGAGATTTCGTTGGTATCCAAATTAATCATACCACCGTTTGAGTAGTACAATTCCTTCGTTTCACCTGCTGAATTTGAGAAACGAGACGTAAACTGAACTTGAAAACCTGAACTCATATCGGCAGGACCATAATCGAACACAACTGTCAAAGTATCCGCATTCGAGCGACCATCTTTCCATTGGTAAATACCACCGTTTGCCACAACGCTGCGTGGGTGCGCCAAACCACTGAACCAGTGAACCGTATCAATTTGGTGGCTCATCCATTGACCAGGAATACCTGATGAATAGGGCCAAAACAAGCGATATTCTAAGTATTTACGGGGGTCGAAAGTATCAGCAGGGCGATTGATGAGGAAACGTTTCCAATCCACATCCGATTCTTTGAGCGTTTTAGTCAATTCAGGCCTGCGCCAACGGCCGGGTTGATTGACATTCCACATCAATTCGACCATAACGATCGGACCAAATTTGCCTGATTTGATGTAATTCTCCGCAGCATGATAGTTCTCACCACTCCGGCGTTGCGAACCAATTTGAACGATTTGTTTTGAGTCTTTTACAGCTTTTAAAACCGCACGGTTGTCTGCCATAGTTTCAGCCAAAGGCTTTTCAGTGTAGGTATCACAACCTGCTTTGACGGCTTCAATTGTGTGAATCGCATGTTGGAAATCGGCAGTACTGATAAAAACCGCGTCCACCATTTTAGAGGCATACAACTCGTCGTTGTTGCGAAAAACTTTAATATCTGAACCTAACTGCTTGTCAATGAAGGCTTTACCTTCTTCGCGGCGGCGATTCCAGATGTCGGAAAGAGCGACCATCTCAAAATTCATCTCCTTCATCAACGCCTTGAAAGGCGGAATATGAGAAGCTCTGTGGCGGTCAGAAAAACCGACACAACCGACACGTACACGGTCGTTTGCACCGATTATTCGCGCATAAGACTTTGGACTGAAAGCGATTGCACCGAGACTGGCAATGGCTGTATTTTTTGCAAAATCACGTCTATTCATTGTTATTTAGTTTATTTTGATGAAAAAATATTTATTAAATCGTTTAATTACCTTTTTTGAGTACGGATACTGAGGGGGTCACGTTTTCTTAATCAACCCAAGCTTCAGGTCTAATTTTTGTCCGAAACAAACCTTCGACACAAGGTGCATTCAGAAAAATATCACCTGTAAAAGGTGTATATTCTGGAGTGACCTTTGCTTTTGCGTCTGGAATGTTTTGTGTCATATCAATATAAATTATTTTATATTTGAAAGAAAACACATTAAAAACGCCCAAAATTTGCTCTTTCGGGTCTGCTACATTAACAACATTTGGATTGAAGCGCGTTTGTGCGGGTACGTCAAATAACGTTCCTGTGCTTTGCGTTTGTGTTTGAATAGACTGTAAATATGAAAATGCTGTAGGCGTAATCGCTCGTTGAGTGACTTTCAAATAATATTTATTGGGCGGTGTTGCAAAAGGAATACGGACGATACGATTCGATAAAGGTTGTCCATCGCGCAGTTTGTCCGATGCCACAATCGTTTGCGTATTGTAGATGATATTCCAACACTTATTTGGGAAACAAGGAATCAAAACTTCTTTACCATCAAATTTTGTTTCTTTTTTATCACAATAACTCGCAAGTTCATAATGTATCCAATCCCACTGATAGTAATTTTCAACATTCGGTGCATCTTTACTAATTGTATATACATCAAACCCGTCGTAATATAAGTCCGTTGGCGACCTAAAAACCTCTCGACGATAAGGCGTTGTAAGCGAATCAATATCAGGGCAAGCAACCATCGTTTCGGGTTTAGATTCATACTTTTTGCCTTCAACTTCAACATATAGTTTGTAAGTTGCACCAACAGCGCCATTAAAAGCCGTGTTTGGCGTACCGTCTGTTTTAGTAAAATCGAAACGAGCACCACGGTTATCTATCACATAAGCCACCGCTTTGGGTGCTTTTGGGAAAGAATAACCGCCAAGTGAAGTCACTTCTTGCAGCGTGTAAGTCACATTGACTTTACCATAAGATGGTGTCAATTCTGCATCAATAATCAAAAACTGTTTTGAATCGGGCAGTGTAGAATTATCAACGGGATATTGGCAATTACTGCATACTGTAGCTACCCATAAAGCTATAAAAAATTGTATTTTTTTCATTTTAATGATGCTTTTTACGGCTTTATTCAAACTTAAAATTATACGTTAGTGAAAACAATGGTACTGGAAACACACTCACTTTAAACGGTTTATAAAATGCTAAATTAGGATTAAAAAAGTAAGAAAACGCATTTTTGCGACCATACAAATTGTAAATCGTTACAATCCATGAACCGACCCAACGTGTTTCTTTCATTGAAGGATTGGTAATTGTCCAAGAAAAATCGAGGCGATGATAATCTGAAATTCGCGCATTATTGCGGTCGGTATAAACTGGATAAATATTGAACCCACTTTTATAAAAACTCACTGGCGCAGTATAAGGTCGCCCTGTACTATAAACAAAAGTTAACGACACGCCATTGTGTTTTTCATTCTGAAAATTCAGTAACATATTGAGTGTGTGCGGTTTATCTGTTGTCGTTCTGAACCATGCTCCGTCATTGAGTTGTTGTAATTTGGGCAAATCCCCTGTAATTTGTTCAAAAGTTCGCGCATAGGTATAGCTTAACCACCCC
>JAYTUR010000259.1:0-8685 GCA_043744475.1 Saprospiraceae bacterium
CGTTAGAATGGTGCCTTAACTTTTCTTTCAAGTATATCTTTATTGATAATACCGATTAATAGGAGATAATGGCATACCAAACTTCAGTAGCCGTGTTTAAATCAAAATCCATAAGTTTGCGCCTTAAAGTCCTAATAAATGAAATTTCATCAACTAAGCATTAAAAACATTCACCGTGAAACGGTGGATTGCGTTTCGATTGCCTTTGATATACCCGAAACCTTAAAGGCAGATTTTAGCTTTACACAAGGGCAATATTTGACCTTAAAAACCCTAATCAACGGTGAAGAAGTGCGCCGCACTTATTCTATTTGCACCGCACCGAGCGACAATGACTTGCGTGTCGCTGTTAAAGAAGTTGACGCAGGTGTTTTTTCAACTTTTGCCAATCGCATTTTGAAAAAAGGTGATGTTTTGGAAGTAATGCCACCGATGGGACATTTTTTTACCCCCCTCAGTATAAATGACCAAAAACACTACGTTTTTTTTGCTGCGGGAAGCGGTATTACGCCTGTAATTTCCAATATCAAAGCGATTTTGAAAACCGAATCCCTCAGTAGCTGCACCTTAATTTATGGCAATCGTTATGTATCAACCATTATTTTTAAGGAAGAAATTGAGGCTTTGAAGAATATTTATTTAGGACGTTTTCAAGTATTTAATGTCCTAAGTCGCGAGCGCGCAGAGTCAAAATTGCTACACGGGCGTTTGGATAAAGAGAAAATCACTTGTTTTTTTGAAAAAATACCCAACTTACTGAGGGGGGATGAATTTTTCTCTTGTGGTCCGATTGAGATGACTGATGCGGTGAAAGAGATATTGACGGAACAAGGTATTGCGGAAACCCACATTCATTTTGAGTTATTCAATGCGCCCAAAACGCCGAATGTTAAACGTGAAACCCAAAACGCCGTTGACAGTTTAGCATCTATAAAACTCGATGGCTTGACCTTTGATGTCCCTATTCAAAAGGGTCAAACCATTTTAGATGCTGCCCAAGCCGTTGGGGCAGATATGCCTTATGCCTGTAAAGGCGGCGTGTGTTGTACTTGTCGTGCCAAACTCGTTGAAGGTGATGTCGAAATGCTGGTCAATTATGCTTTAACAAAAGAAGAAACCGATGCGGGTTTTATTTTGACATGCCAAGCCATCGCCAAGTCCAATAAGGTTATGGTTGATTTTGATATAAAATAACAAAAGGGGTTTAAAAACACAAAGCCACATAGGGTCATAGCTTTTAATTGTTTGAAAATCAATAAGCTATGTGCGCTATGTGGCTATTGTATTTTTAAAAACCTTTTGTTGAATTCTATTTCTTAGTCGCTTTATACTTCGGATTCGCCGCATCTGTAAAGTCCAATTCAAAACTCCACGTTCCAGCTGTTACACCGAAGTTTTTTCCATTGAGTGCTAAACCGCCTGTAGTGCCAATTGGTGCAGGTTCAACACTCCCTGTTGCACCCCAATTGTTAGCCCAATCGTCATTTTCACGGAATTTGACTTGTGCTGCCGTCAAAGTGACGTTGTTTAACACCCACTTTTTAGTGCTTAGGTCATACGTGAACTTTGTGTCAGGACCGCTCCAACCACCTGGGGTTGCATCGCCCACAATACCGATGGGTTTGTAAGGTGTAATAGTGTATTTCAATGTTTTGAAATCAGCCGTGATGAGGTAAGTGCCAGCTGTCACGCCAAAGTTTTTACCACCTGCTACGAGTGCGCCGCCTGTACCGACGGGTGCAGGTTCAACAGTACCTGCTGCGCCATAGTTTGTACCCCAATCGTTGTTCAGACGGAACTTGATTTGTCCTGCAGTGAGTTTAACTTCTGCGCGCCAAAGGTCAACCGTTGGGTCATAACGCATAGGCATATCAGGACCATTCCATCCGTTGACCGTTGCATCACCGACAATGCCCCAAGTGAGTGGCTCAATTTTGAAAGTCAAAGCGACGGGATTGAATGATATTTTATAACTCCCTTTTTTGACACCGAGGTTTTTACCATTGGCAACCAAAGAACCACTTGTGCCAAGGAAAGGCTCAACAGAACCCGTTGCACCTAAGTTTTCAGCCCAATCGTTGTTCTTACGGAATTTGATTTGACCATCATTCAAAGTGACAAAAGCGACTAATTCGTTGGCGACATCGGTTTTATAGACAGGTTGGTCTGGACCATTCCAACCGCCTGATGTTGCGTCACCGACAACGCCCCAAGGTGTGCTGAGGTCTAATTTATCAATAAACGTCGTCACTTTCGCATTAACGATGGTCGTAACTAGTTTCGTTGACGCACCAATAAGACATTCTACTTTGAAATCCAAATCGGCTGCCGTGCCTGCTGCCAAGCCCAAACCAATGATAAGGTTGTTCAATTCTACTTTTTTGAACGCCTTTTTCAAGTCAGTCGCAACGCCAATAGTCACAGGTTTTGCGAAATTATTACCTTTTTTGTCAACAATGACACTGTATGCAGCAGCAGCAGGAAAACCAAAATCTGGTTTTGCCCAAGAGACGGTTAGAACCTCAACATCAGGATTGTCTTTTAACAACACCAATGTCGTCGCAGAGAGCGTTGCCTCCAATTTAGCGTTTGGATTCAACAATATTTGCGTTTCTTCTTTTTTACACGCACCCCAAGTCAAAACGAAGGCGAGCCCGAGAAACAATAGTTTATTTATATTCTTCATCTTTTATTTATTTTGTTTTAATTAAACGCATAGTCGTCATTGCGAGGAAGAAAGCAATCTATTGGAATTAAGCAGATTGCTTCGTTCCTCGCAATGACGGGTGCTAAGATTATTAATAACCCGTATTTTGTTTCAAATTAGGATTGGCGACCACGTCAGCGTTAGGAATTGGGAACAAGTTGAATGTTTCAGCAACACCAGCTCCACCTTTTACACCACCTTTCCATTGCCAGAGATAAGAACCCGCAGTGAATTTTTTGAAACGAATCAAGTCTGTCCGACGGTGCATTTCCCAATACAATTCACGACCACGCTCATTTAGCATATCATCTAAAGTGATAGTTGTCAAAGCCGTACGTGTCGTTTTGTAAGCCCGTTGACGCAAAGCATTGACATACGTTAAAGCCTGTGCCGTTGTGCCACCTGTGCCACCCCTCAGTACCGCCTCCGCATACATCAAGTGGACATCCGCTAAACGGAACATGGGGAAATCAGTGTCAGGGAAGTTGCCTTCTGGGTCTGAACCTGCTTTGCCATTGACGTCTACATTTTTGTATTTTGTAATGGCATAACCTTGTTTAAACTCTGAAATATCATCAATCTCAAGGCTTTGACCGTCTGTGTAGAACATCGCACGTGTGTCATTATAGTCCACAGCATTTGAAGAATTATTGAATAAGCCAACCAACTCTTTCGTTGTACGCAAACCACCCCAACCACCGCCAACACCAAAGTCAGCTGCTCTCATAGTACCACCAATGGGTGCATGAATCAAAAATGTCATACCGCCCCATGTTTTAGTACGTGTGCCATCAAAACGGACAGCAAAAATCACTTCTTTTGACGCATCGTTACCAATTTTGAACAGATTTTCATACTTCGGTTCGAGTGCATAACCTGCAGCGATGACTTTATTGCAGTAAGTCACACAGTCTGTTGCCCGATTTGTACCTGTATAGACCTCTGCATTCAAATACAATTTAGCCAAAAGCGTCCAAGCTGCACCTTTATCTGCACGACCGAACTCGTTTGCCCGTGGTTCAGCCAACAAGGTTTCGATTTCTTTCAATTCCTTTTCTATATAAGTAAACAAATCAGTTTTATTTGTTTGCTTAGGCAAAAATGCACCCAACGGGTCTGCATCTGTGACAAAAGGCACATTTCCAAACATATCTAAAGCATGCCAATAACTTAAAGCACGCATAAAACGTGCTTCTGCACGATAGGCTTTGATGTTCACATCGCCACTCAAACCACGTTCTGACAATTTAGCATCGGTTGTTTCACGAATAAACTCGTTGCACAAAGTGATTTGATAATAAATACGATAGTACATAGCGGCGATAAACTCGTTAGCCGATGTCCATTTCATATTGTGATAGTCTTTGATGCTACCATCGTTCCAACCAATAACAGCTTCGTCGGTTGTCAACTCTTGTGCCTTATAATATTGGCGCAAATAGGTTGAAAAGCCTTCGTCAATGCCGCTAATATCGGGTTTCCCATCGGGTCCTTTTTGACCACTGACCGCTAAACCCGCATATACTTTGGCAATGAGAGAACGGTAATTCGCTGCATCGTTGTAAACCGTTGCAGAGGTTTGTTCGTAAAAAGGCACTCTATCGAGGTCTTTTATGCATGATTCAAAAAGAGTTGTACTCGCTATGAATCCTAAAATTAAAATTGCTTTAATATTTTTCATGTCTTTATTTTTATTAAAAATGAACATTGAGACCCAAAGAAAAAGTGCGCGGGCGTAAATAAATATTGTTATCAATACCATTACCAATTTCAGGGTCAACACCACCGTATTTGCTGATGGTCATAACATTTTGGACAATCGCCGTCAATTGAACCGTGTGCTTATTTTTGAACAATGAACTCAAATTATAACCCAATGTCAAATTGTCCATTTTCAAGAAAGACGCATTTTGGATGTAGTAATCCGAGAAATATTGGGCGTTTTGAAAACCTGTTTCCAAAACATTATACGCTGGATTGTACAAATAATTCAACGAATTTGAGCCATAAGTGCCGCCAGAGTTCAAATTGCTGTACATATAGTTGCCAATAGACCCCCTCAGTACAAAACCCAAACTGAAGTCGCCGACCATCACATTTGATGAAAAACCAATCGTATAATTGGCATCAGGCTTTTGGTACAAATACTTATCATCAACTGTAATTTTACCATCACCATTTCTATCTACGTATAAACCTTCAACAGGCTTCCCCGCTGCGTTATAAACTTGCTGATAAACGTAAAAAGATGATTTTGGCGAACCAACAGCGTGTAATTGTATATTGTTACCTACACCGCCAGAGATACCACCTGTTTCAACACCCACAAATTTAGGGTCGTTTACTAAAGTCAATTTGGTGATTTTGTTGGTGTTATAAGCCAAAACAAAATTCGCATCCCAAGTCACAAGGCTTGTTTTTACAGGTGTGGTGTTCAATGTCAACTCAACGCCGTTGTTTTCAAGTGTACCAATATTACTTTTGATGCGGTTAGTGAAGTTTGCACCTGCGGGAATATTGACATCGTTAAACAAATCCGTTGTTTGGCGGAAATAGTAATCAATCGCACCTGAAACACGCTCGTTTTTAGTTGTGAAATCAATACCAAAGTTTGTCGTCGCTGTTTTTTGCCACGTCAATAACTCGTTGAAACCTTCTGGACGTAATGTTGAATAATACGTGTTGCCGAAAGGATATTGGGCTGTATTTCCACCCAAAGAGAAGGTTTTGAGACCATTGTAGTCGCTAATCCCGTCTTGCTGACCTGTAATACCATAACCTGCACGTAGTTTCAAATCAGAAAACAAACCTTTACCAATGCCATCTTCTGTCATACGCCAAGCCAAAGCAGCCGCTGAATACGTAATCCATTTATGACCTGGTGCCAATTTTGAAGAACCGTCACGACGTGCTGTGTAAGTCAACAAATAACGGTCTTTGATACCGATATTCGCTCTGCCAAAGAAAGAAACCAAAGTAGATTGGCTTTTTGGCGCAATAGCCGAAGGAATCGTATCGCCTTGACGCACACCTTTTAAGTTGAAGTAGTTGTTTGTGCCTTCAAAATAAAAATCTTGATAGCCATAACCCGCCATCACATCAGCACGGATACCGCTGAATTCTTTGACATAATTCAAATAAGATTCAAACGTTTTTGCCGTCCGTTTTTGAGTGTATGTATTGTTGACACCTTTCACAGCAGAAGCAGAAGCGGCAGTACTGTCTTTTTTGGTGAACCCATCAGTATTAGCTTGATCTAATGCCACATTAAGATTTAAACGCAAATCAGGGAAAAAGTGGAATTTATAATCCGCAATCGCATTCATAATGTGGCGATTGACTTTACCCTCATCTTGTTTTGAATTGAGCAAACCGAGTGGATTACGACCCGCCAATGTGTTCAAAGTACCATCTGGATTCAACCATTCAAAATAACCTTGATACACATTTTCTTTGCCTGTGCGCGGTGCTTGTGTTGGGTCAAAAAAGACGGACGAACCGATTGCCCCTTCGTCAGCAAACTTACTTTTTGCAAATGAACCTTTGTAGCTGATGTCCAATTTTAAATGGTCATCTAAAAGACGTGGATTTAAGTTCACAGTCGCTGATTTTCTATCCATGTTAGAGCCAAGAAGAATACCATTTTGATTCAAATAACCTAAAGAAACCCGGTATGGTAAGTCTTTGGCAATTGTTCCTGTCATACTCAAATTTTCGTCATGGCTGAAAGCATTGCGATAAATCAACTTCTGCCAATTCGTATTTTCTTTGCCCAATAATGCTTTTTGGGTTGAATTACCAACGCCGTTGACCAAAGCCCTAAAATCATCCCCTGAAAGTGTCGGTACTAAATTAACAGGGTTTGCAGATGACAAAACCGTGCTGAATTGCACTTTCGTCGCTTCGCCTTTCTTACCTTTTTTGGTCACAATCATCAAAACACCGTTCGATGCACGTGAACCGTAAATAGCTGCCGCAGAAGCATCTTTTAAAACAGTAATGGATTCAATATCATTCGGATTGATAAGACTCAAACCGTTAGAGATACCACCAATACCACCCGTTGCTAAAGGCACGCCGTCCACAACGATGAGGGGGTCGTCAGCTGATAATGATGAACCGCCGCGAATACGGATTCGACCACCCGAACCTGGCGCACCGCTACCAGGCGTAATAGCCACACCTGCGATTTTACCTGCTATCAATTGGTCCGTGGAAACAATATTTCCTTTTTGGAAATTCTTTTCTGACACCGAGACAATAGACCCCGTCAAGTCCTTCCGTTTTTGCGTACCGTAACCGATAACGACCAATTCGCCCAGTGTTTTAGCATCTTCTACCATCTTGGCATTGATAACCGTTTGATTACCAACGGCAACCTCAATAGTTGACAAACCAATAGAGGAAATGACGAGAACGGCATTTTCAGGCACTTTCAAGCTGAAAGCACCGTCTAAATCGGTGACAGTACCATTTGTTGTACCTTTTACGACAATACTTGCGCTCGGAACGCCTTCACCGTCAGCACCCGTCACCTTACCTGTAATGGTTTTTTGTGCAAATACTGAGGGGGTCAACATCAAGCCAAAAAGCATCAGGAAAAGCACCTTTTGCCAATTTGGAAGCTGTCGTATGAACCCATTTTGTAAACTTAATTTTTTCATACAATTTAAAGTTTAGTTGAATAAAATTATTCTGTTAATAAATCTAATAAGATGCTAATGCTGTTTTCGTGCTATTGTTTAGGATATTTCCTTAATGTTGTATTTAAGTGTATGGTATATAGTAATCGAGTATTTAGAATGGATTAAATCTATGATTATCAATGAATTACTACTTTTCTAAAAACTACATACTAAATACTTAATTATTCTTTGGTTTCAATAGGACTCACTCGATATTCTATCATTTAACCTCAATAACCCAAGCGGTTTGAGCAGGTATTTTAAAGGAAGACAAATCCGAAATCGTCTCGTCATTCATCACATTACGCCCCTGTTTTGCCCCCCTCAGTATTTCACTACAAAAATCAGTTTTTATGGCCTTTTCAGCATCATTTGTATTGGCAATAATCATAATCTTCTGATTGTTTGAATACCTAAAATAGACATACATACCATCTTGTGGTGCAAATTGCATCATTTTCCCTTGCGTTAAGGCTTCCGAAGTGCGCCGAAAGTTGGCTAATTTTTTGACAAAACCAAAATACTCATTTTCTAAGTCTGTTCGACCCGATGCCGTGAATTTATTGACTTTATCCTCTGCCCAACCGCCTTGAAAATCCTCACGCACATCGCCATCACTGCGCTGCCGCGACTTGTTCATACCGATTTCAGTACCATAATAAACCTGTGGGATACCCCTCAGTGTCAAAAGCCAAATCATGCCCATTTTGAACTTTTGGACATCATTATTGATAACGTTTAAGAACCTATCTGTGTCGTGGTTTTCAAAAAAAATGACATTGCGCGTGGCATCTTGATACACAAAGTCTTGCGCCAATGTTTGATACAAACGAAATACACCGCCTTCACTCCAACCCGCTTTTGTCGTCAAAGCATCTTTCAAAGCACTAAAAACTTGAAAATCGCAGCCCCCGAGTTGATTAGACTTGAAAGGCAAATCTAAATGATTGCGGACAAAATAGGCTTGATTCATCACTGAACCCACCCATGACTCGCCAAACATAAAAATATTCGGAAATTCGTCCATCAAAGCTTGATTACAACGATTCATAAACGCTAAATCGCAATACATATAGGTATCAATGCGCCAAGCATCCACACCAAAATATTCCGTTGACCAAATAGCATGTTGAATCAAATAAGTCGCTAAATAAGGATTGCGTTGGTTCAAATCAGGCATAGTCCGCACGAACCAACCATCCAACATAAGTTTTTTGTCCTTCTCAGAAGCATAAGGGTCAAGCAGTGTTTGATTGCGGTGCGACGAACCTGTGTAGGTGTCCCATTGATTGA
>JAYTUR010000260.1:0-2250 GCA_043744475.1 Saprospiraceae bacterium
GGCAGTGGCTTTAATAAATTCTTTTCTATTCATTGTTTTTTGATTTATAAAATTGGTAATATTCTGTTTAAACTTTCGATAAGGCAAATATACTGAGGGGGGGGATTTTATTGCGTTTCAAAGATTTTTATTTGTAAAATGGTTAAACACAAAAACTTAACGCTGAGGTTACATAAACTTAAAGCTCAATGTCAGCAAATCTACTCATTCTTACCCTAATCTTGTATCGTTTTTAAATCACTAATCAATCGAAAAAATGATACATCCTTTTCGCTTAGACGGACACCTCATTCGACTTGAAAAATTGTCGTTGCGCCATATTTACGAACTTGAAAAAGTGGCAGCTAATCCCCTCTTATGGCAATACCTACCCATCGAAGGTTGGAAAAAAGATGTGTTTTGGACATGGGTTTATGACACATTGGAGCTGCAAATGCAAGAAAAAGTCTTCGCTTTTGCCGTTATTGACAACCGTACGGACAATGTTGTCGGCACAACCCGCTTTCAAGACATAGACTTGCGACACAACAAAACAGACATTGGTTGGACATGGTACGACCCCTCAGTATGGGGACAGGGTTTCAACGATGAAGCCAAAAACTTGATGCTCACCCATGCTTTTGCCGTTTGGAATACCGTCCGCGTCGGTTTCAAAGTAGATGAACGAAACAAACGGTCGCAACGCGCTTTGGAAAAAATAGGCGCGCAGCAAGAAGGCTTTATTCGCAAGCACATGATTCGTCCTGATGGCACAAACCGCCACTCTTTTTTATATGGCATAACTGATGAAGATTGGTTTTTGGTGGCACAACAAAATCTACAAAACCGCATCGTTGAAGCCATTTTGATGCAAAATTCTACGGAAAACACCATAAATCAAGATGAACTAATGCCTGTATTTCTGTAAAACATTATTTACAGAAATACAGTACCCCTTCAGTATCCCCACAAAAAAGCCTGTTCGATACACATCGAGCAGGCTTTAATCCTTGATTCAAATATAAAAAATCATTGTTTTACCATACCAATATAGACCAGATAATGCCACAAACCAAAGTAAGCACGATGGCGTTCTAACTTAACAGTTGTAAAATGTTGTTCCAAAAACGGTAATATATGCCCTTCCATGCGCACATGATTGAACTGCATCCAACGGCGAAACCAGGTGAATTTTGATGTATCGAAATCCACAATGGAGACAATTCCGTCTTCCTTCAAATCCTTTTTTGCTTGCAGAACAAGGTTTTCCCAATTCGGATTAACCATTGTTAAACAATAAGAAAATAAAATGCAGTCTGGCTTTTTGAATAATTTAAGCATTTCAACACCATAATCATTTTGTTTCAAAACAATAAAATTTTGTGTATTTAGTAGCTTTTTATCCGCAATATCAAGCATGGTCGCCGACACGTCAATACCTATGAGTTGTGCCTTTGGAAAATAATGCGATAGTTTTTCTATGTTAGCACCCGTCCCACAACCCACTTCCATAATTGTCGGACTGTCTGTTGGTTTGTAGGGCAAGGTATTCAATAACTGCTTGCGCCCAAATAAAAAAGTCCAGCGTGTCAAGTCATAAATTTTAGCATGAAAACGATAATAGCCTTGCATTTTAGCTGTTTGGTCTATTTCTGAAGATAAATTTATTTGTTGCGTTGCATCCATAAATTATTGACAAATAAGTATTTATAAAGTAGAATAATATGTTTAGTAAACTTTAAAAGTTTACTAACCGTGATGTTAACACAAGCGATTAATTTTTCACAATACCCAAATAGACGCTACCATAAGTCCCTACTCTATCCTTTTGATGCCATTCGGCGGTTTTTTCTTTTTCAAAAATAACCCGTTCACGGACGAAGTCAGGGAAAAAGTCCACTTGATATGCAGCAGAACGCAACAAAATCCGTGTGCCAAAGCGACTGTTTTCTAAAATAGCCCGCCATTCTTCTTCAAGTGCAGGACGATTGTTGGCAGCTAACCAGTCTTGATGGTCGAGCAAAACATAATGAGAATAGGCATCGGGCTTTTGCTTCAAAAAATGTGTGATGGTTAGATTATAAGTTTTAATTGTTGACATTTGGTTTTTTAAGGTTTCAAAATGGGTCGTTTTAAGGTAGTTAGGCATACAATTTGGCGTGTATTTGCCATTAAAATACAGTTGCCAAAAGTAATTGTCCCAAATAGGTAATTGCGTAAACACTTGTCTCATTGATTTTTCAACAAAACCGACCCCCTCAGTATCAGGCT
>JAYTUR010000261.1:0-2246 GCA_043744475.1 Saprospiraceae bacterium
CCGAACGGTTTACCAATGTTCAATTGCACGAATTTGTTGTAATGCCAAATCATTTTCATGCCGTGATGCAAATCGTAGGGGCAACCCTTGTGGTTGCCCCAAATGACACCATTGCCCAAAACGATGAAACCGTTTCGGTTGAAAATTCACAACCACATGAAAAAGGGCAACCACAAGGGATTGCCCCTACCATGAAACCAAAAACCGTGGGTGATATGGCGGGTGCATTTCAATCTATTGTAACGGTTGAATATATACGTGGTGTAAAACAATTGGGTTGGCAACCATTCAACGGAAAATTATGGCAACGCAATTACCACGAACACATAATCCGTGATGAACAATCCTATCAACGCATATCAGAATACATTATCAATAATCCTAAAAATTGGAAGGGAGAAAAATTTTACAACGATTAAAAACCATCTCGTTGGTTTCAACGAGATGGTTTCAATTAAAAAATAGGACAATGGACACACCAAGTTTTAAAGAAGACCACATCAGTCAAATACCTGCATTGCAATTACTGCAAAAGTTGGGTTACAAATATTTGTCGCCTGACGAAGCATTACAGGCAAGAGGCAACAAAACCACCAATGTAATTTTAGAAGATGTGTTGCGTAAGCAGTTGAAAGAAATCAATTCAGAAAAAAGAATCAGCAGCACCAAAACAACTTACATAAGCGATGCAAATATTGAAAATGGAATTCGTGCCTTAAAAGATTTGCCAATGAACGAGGGCTACATAGCAGCAAGTGAAGCCGCTTACAACCTTATCACATTAGGCAAATCATTGGAACAAAGTATTGATGGAGATAAAAAAAGTTTTACGCTGCAATACATTGATTGGAAAAACATGGACAACAATGTGTTTCATGTTGCAGAAGAATACAGTGTAATGCGAAGCAACAGCAAAGAACACTACCGACCCGATTTGGTGTTGTTTGTAAACGGAATTCCGCTTTGCGTAATTGAATGCAAGCGACCTGATATGAAAGAACCGTTGGCACAGGCAATCAGTCAGCATTTGCGTAACCAACAGGAAGACGGCATTCGTGCCTTGTATGCTTATGCACAGGTAATTATGAGCATTGCACAACAGGAAGCAGCGTATGCAACCAACGCAACGCCTGAAAAGTTTTGGGCAAAGTGGATAGAGAAATTTACAACGGATGCAGAAGAACAGCAATACAAAACAGATTTACAAATTTTAAAAAACGAACCGCTTTCACTTTCACAAAAAGATAAATTGTTTGGCGACCGTTTTAAATATGTTCGGAATTATTTTGACGAGTTGGAAAAAGAAAATATTCTGCCAACCATACAAGACGAATATTTATTTGGCTTGTGCCGTCCGGAAAGATTGATGGACATCATTTTCAATTTTGTTTTGTTTGACAACGGAGAAAAAAAGATTGCACGATACCAACAGTTTTTTGCCATCAAAAAATCAATGCAACGCATCAGTGAAATTGAAGGAGGGAGGCGAAAAGGCGGTGTGATTTGGCACACACAAGGCAGCGGAAAATCTTTAACAATGGTAATGCTTGCACAAGCCATTGCATTAGATAAAACCATTCGCAATCCGAAAATAATTTTAGTTACTGATAGAACAGATTTGGACAATCAGATTACAGGCACATTTCGCAAGTGCGGAAAATTTGTGGAAAACGCAAGCACCGGGCAACGCTTGGTTGAACTCTTGGAAAGTAAAAGTGATGCAGTAGTAACCACCATCATCAACAAGTTTGTGGCAGCCATGAAAAAAATAAGCAAGCCCTTAGAAAGCCACGACATTTTTGTTTTGGTGGATGAAGGACATAGAACACAGCACGGCACTTTCAACATTGAAATGCAAAAGACATTGCCCAATGCTTGTTTCATTGCAATGACAGGAACACCGCTTTTCAAAAAAGATAAAAACACAGCAGCAAAATTTGGAGGTGTGATTGATGCTTACACAGTTGACCAGGCGGTGAAAGATAAAGCAGTTGTTCCGCTTTTGTATGAAGGTAGAGTTGCAAAACAAACGGTGAATGAAAATCCGATTGATACTTTTTTTGGAATGATTTCAGAACCATTGACCGAATATCAAAAGGCGGATTTGAAAAAGAAATTTTCAAGAGCCGACCAACTCAATGGAGCAGAGCAAAAAATTTATGCCATTGCATGGAACATCAGTTTGCACTTTCGTGACAACTGGCAAGGCACACCATTCAAAGCACAATTGGTTTGCGATAAAAAAG
>JAYTUR010000262.1:0-8670 GCA_043744475.1 Saprospiraceae bacterium
TAGAAATATTAAACACCCTGCGTCAAGGAGGTGTCATTTTGTACCCAACTGATACAATCTGGGGCGTTGGTTGTGATGCAACGAATGAAACAGCTGTCAAAAGAATCAGCGAAATCAAAAGCAGACAGCCCGAAAAAGGCTACGTCCTTTTAGTGGATTCACTTGAAATGCTCAAAAAGTACGTTGGTGAGATACATCCGCGAGTTGAAACGTTGCTTGCGTATCATTCTCGACCGCTGACTATTATCTACGATGAATCCTTTGGTTTGGCTTCAAATGTACTGGCATCCGACGGCAGCGTGGGCATTCGGATTACGCAGGACCCTTTTTGCCGTGAGTTAATCAAACAATTGGGCAAACCCATTGTGTCAACTTCTGCGAATCGGTCAGGACAACCTTTCCCATCTCATTATGGCGAAGTGAGTTCTGATATTCTTGAAATGGTTGATTTGGTTGTCAAATACAAGCAAGATAACAAAGAACATGGTGAACCTTCTGTCATTGCTCGTTTTAATCCTGAACAGGAAGAATTGGATTTTTTGAGAGAATGATTAAACAAATCTTCGTCGAATACCTTCTCAAGCAGCAAAATGAGTAATGAAATTACGTTATAAAAAATTTGATTTACAACTAAAATACGCTTTCCGAATTGCCATTTACGCTCGAACTTCTACGCCCTTGGTATTGATAGAAATCGAAAAGAATGGCCGGATAGGGCGCGGGGAGTGTTCGATGCCGCCGTATCTCGGAGAAAACCAAGATACAGCTCTTGCTTTTTACGATGAAGTCGTAAAAAGCAGTATTTTGAAAAAATATGATTCGGATATTATTGATATTCAATCAATTATGAACGAAGTAGAGGTCTTAAAAGAGGGCAATACAGCCGCCAAAGCAGCTATTGATATTGCACTTCATGACTTAAAAGGGCAATTAGAACACAAACCCGTTTGGCAAATTTTAGGCACAAATCCTGAATTTATGCCGGTTACAAGTTGCACACTCGGCATTGATACCCCCTCAGTATTGCGTCAAAAAGTAACCGAAGCTGACAAGTTTTCAGTCTTGAAAATCAAATTAGGTTCTGAGAATGATTGCGAAATCATTCAAACCATTCGCGAAGTGACAGACAAGCCCTTGTACGCTGATGCCAATCAAGGTTGGAATGATGTAAACGAGGCTATTGATATGATTTTTTGGCTCAAAGAACAAGGTGTTTTATTGGTAGAACAGCCGCTTCCAAAGCACGATTTAGACGGAAATGCCCGTGTTACTGAGGGGTCTCCTTTACCAATTTTTGCAGATGAAAGTTTCCAAAGGTTCGCAGATTTTAGTAAAATTGCATCGGCATTTCATGGTATCAACATAAAATTGATGAAATCAACCGGTTTGTGTGAAGCCCAACGCATGATTGACGAAGCACGACACCTTGGTTTGAAAATTATGGTTGGTTGTATGTCCGAAACAACGTGTGGCATTATGGCAGGAGCGGCTATTGCACCGCAATGCGATTTTGCGGATTTAGACGGCCCATGGTTGACTTCTAATAATCCGTATGAAACGCCTATACTGCGGGGTGGTAAAATTGAGTTAAACAATATATATGGTTTAGGAATAAAAATTAAAATTGTATGAGAACAAACGTTGATGAAGTTAAACAAGATTTAATAAACGGTGATTTGGTTAAAGCCTTGAAATCACTCGACAGCACTTTGCAAAATACCGAATATGGCGATGGGCTCGTGCTTTTGCAAGGTCGTTACAACAGGCTGTTGAAAAACAAAACACTTGGGGTCATAGATGACAACGATTTTGATGCTGAAAGTAATAAAATCACGCTCTCTGTTTTGAATTTGTTAAAAACGGTCAAATCTGATTTTTTTACAAAAGAAATGAAGCTAGAACCAACTTTATTTTTTTTTGAATCGCCTTATGATAACATGACCCCCAAAGAAGAGCGTGTTTATGCCCAAAATTTTGACAACAGTAAAACGCGTGCGATTGGTTGGGAGTTGCGAGGCAGTTTTCCTGTGCTTCAATTTCCGATTTCGCTCGGTATAAAATGGCGTGGTTTGAACCCTGAAAATGTTTATTCCTCTGACTATTTTGCTGATTTTACATTGTTACAAGGCTGGGGCGTTTGTTGGCTGCATCGTTTATGGGGCTATAAAGACTATAACAAATGGAAAACAGGCACATATCAAATTGAAGTCTTTATGGACGATAACCTTATCGGAAAAGGCAATTTTACCATCGTTTAAGCTATGAAAATATCAAAAATTGACCTTTTTAAGCTCAATGTCCCACTCACAGAGCCTTTCGTCATAGCCATAGAGACGATTACAGAAGCTGAAAGCGTTGCTGTTAGAATCACAACAGAAAGTGGCATCGTAGGTTGGGGCGAATGTAATCCCTACCGCAGCATCGCAGGTGAAACGCAAGGAACAGCGTTTGAAGCGGGTAAATTTTTGGCTAAAATACTCATACAGCAAAATCCTACAGCGACGACGGACTGTATTCGCCTCATGGACAAAATGTTGGCAGGAAACCTATGCATCAAGTCTGCTTTTGACATGGCTTTGTACGATATTGCGGCTCGGGCTGCCAATATGCCGCTTTATCAATTCCTCGGTGGGTCGAATAATCGAAATATTAAAACTGATATGACTGTGGGCATCAATACACCTGTGCGCATGGCAGCTTCGGCGTTTAAGTTCAAAAATCAAGGTTTTCCTGCGATAAAAGTTAAATTAGGTACAACTTTGAAGGAAGATGTTGCCCGCATTCGCGCCATTCGTGAAACCATAGGGAATTCGATTCCTATACGCATTGATGCCAATCAAGGATGGGACGAAGCGACAGCCATAGCCACATTAAAAGCACTCGAACGTTTCGATATTGAACATTGTGAACAGCCGATTTCTGCCCGAAATATGGCAGGCATGGCGCGTGTGAAGGCAGCAAGCCCGATTCCAATCATGGCAGATGAATCCATTTTTGACCATTTTGATGCCTTCAATTTAGTACAACACGCGGCTTGTGATTATTTCAATATCAAATTAGCTAAATCTGGCGGCATATCTAATGCCCTGAAAATCAACGCTATAGCAGAAGCGGCGGGCATAAAATGTCAAGTCGGATGCTTTTCAGAATCCCGTTTAGCTATGTCCGCTTTGATGCACTTTATTCTGGCTTGCCCGAATGTTGTTCATTTCGATTTAGATGCGCCTTTGATGTTGTCGTCTGACCCTGTTATCGGTGGTGTGGTTTATGGTGAAAATGGCTCTGTTTTTATAGACGATGGGGTAGGGATAGGTGCTGGTTTTGATGAAGATTTTTTAAAAAATTTGGAATGTTTTGAAATTTATTGATTATTGAAATTGAATAATATTTGGTACTTTGTTATGTGATATACAGATAATTTTGTTTTTTATTTTTATTTTAATTTAGTTAAGAATAAAATTTTGCCAAAACTTATTTTTAATTAAAATTTAAAAAAACGCTATACATGAGACGACAATTCACTTTTTTCATATTGCTTTTTCAAACGTTGACAATTTTAGCCTCGCCTATGTCACTAACACTCAATATCAAAACAGACCAATTTGGCTACCGTCCAAACGATACAAAAGTAGCAGTAATAGCCCAACCAAAAGTGGGTTTTAATGCGCCGAGCAGCTATACACCAGGTGCGACTTTCAAAGTACGCCGTTGGGATAATAATATGGAGGTTTTTAGCGGTTCGATTACGAGTTGGAAAAACGGTATCACACATACCCAATCAGGCGATAAAGTGTGGTGGTTCGACTTTTCAAGTGTAACAACGGTAGGCGAGTTTTATATCGAGGATGTACAGAATGGCTTGAGTTCAAGTAAATTTATTATACATAATGACGTGTATACCACGCTTTTACGCGCAGCCACTCATGCGTTTTTCTATCAACGTTGCGGAACAGCAATAACAGCAGAACATGGAGGTACATGGACGCATACTGCTTGCCATATTGCTGCCAATCAAGATTTGGCGTGTCGTGATGTTGAAAATCCAAACAATGCGGCAACGGCAAAAGACCTCTCTGGCGGTTGGCATGATGCTGGCGACTACAATAAATATGTCAATTATGCTTACACACCGCTTCATAATCTCCTTTTTGCGTATCAAGAGAACCCCTCCGTATTTACCGACGATTGGGGCATTCCAGAAAGTCAAAATGGCATTCCTGATTTGTTAGACGAAGTGAAATATGAATTGGATTGGCTCATAAAAATGCAGCAAACAGATGGCTCAGTGCTGAATAAAGTGTCTGTGACCGATTTTAGTACGGCTTCTCCGCCTAATAATGATGTGGCAAAACGGTATTATGGCAGAGCTTCGACGAGTGCAACTTTGACGGTTGCTTCGGTTTTTGCACATGCTTCTTTGGTTTTTAAGACCATAAACCCTAATTATTCCGCTATTTTATTGACAAAAGCCCAAAATGCTTGGAATTGGGCATTAGCAAACCCCTCAGTCATGTATGCCAATACAGGCTTTCAAAGTTCATCGCCAGATGTGCCGACTTATGATATTATGGTGCGTAAAATAGGTACAGCTGCTATGCTTTTTGCAGCGACCAATCAAGCCACGTATAAAACATTTTTTGAGAGCAATTACGCCAGTTTACATTGCCTTCAATGGGAATATTTCTATTCTTTTGAAGCCACTTACAACGATATAGCGCTTTTTTACACAACGCTTTCAGGCATTACCCCCGCCGTTTCGACAACGATTCTTGCAAGTTTCAAAAATTCTACGATAAATACAGCCGATTTGTATCCAAGTATGCTCAATAATACAGACGCATATCGAGCATACATGAAAGACGTGGACTACGTTTGGGGCAATAATATGCAAAAAGCGCTTATGGGCGTGATGTATGAAAATATGATTCAGTACAATCTAAGTCCTTCGGAACATGCTAATTTTAGGACTCAAGCACTCGATTATCTCCATTTTTTGCATGGTGTCAACCCCCTCAGTATAGCTATGTTATCAAATACTGGTTCGATTGGTGCGGACAATTTTGCGACCCAAATCTATCATGAATGGACTGGTGATGGCACTATTTTTGACCAAAATCCCATTCCTGCGCTTTTGACAGGCGGTATAAACAAAAACTTTACAGTCAAAACCATATCGCCACCTGCTAATCAGCCCGTTCAAAAATCGTATAAAGATTGGAATACGAGCTACCCCGAAAACTCATGGGAAATCACAGAACCAAGTATTTCCTATCAAGGCGCTTATATTCGGTTACTATCGAAATATGCGACGAAGACAACTATTTCTCCCATCGTTTCACCCGCAATTTTTGAGAAAAACGACCCCCTCAGTATTTTTCCCAATCCGACAAATACGACTTTAAATTTTCAATTTAATACGCTTTCAAATACAACAATTAATGTAGAAGTCTTTGATTTAATAGGAAAAATTGTACGGAAAGAGCAATTTGAAAACATTGATAGCCAACAAGTTATGAAAGTTGATGTCAGCCATTTACCGAATGGTAATTATCATTTGAATGTAATAATAGGTCAGAAAATATTTACAAAATCATTTGGAATAACACGTTGATTACTTAGTTTTAAATTAATCTAGTAAAACAATAAACTTAGTGAATTGTCAGAAGTCTAATTCCAAAATCATGAAAAAAGAGGTATGATTTTGTAAATAACACATATTATAATTAACGACTAAAAGAATTTTTAAAATGCTCACTTTAACAAAAAAACAACCTAAAACCATCGTTTTTGGACAATCAGGTTATGCTGAAATTCGCACCGATGTCATTACAGGCAATCGGTCATTGTTTTCAAAAAAGAATTTTGAGGTAGAAGATACCATCAGCCTGTTTTATTGGGATAAAGTGTATGACTCACCCACTTATTTGACCGTACAAATTGGTGAAAACGAACATATTGAGCTATTACCCACCTTTCTGGAATGTGTCAACCACAGTTGCGACCCCAATTGCTTTTTCGATACAACTAAAAAGCAGTTAATTTGTATCGCTCCGATAGAAATAGGTGACGAATTGACCTTTTTTTATCCTTCTGCAGAGTGGGATATAGATCAGCCTTTCGTCTGTGTGTGTGCTAGTGAACATTGTGTTGGCATGGTCAAAGGAGCTAAATATTTGCCTAAAAATGCTTTGAAACACCATCGTTTTACTGATTTTATTCAACAAAAATTGAATTTATACAACCGATGAATTTTATAAAAAACAAAGATAATTACCATATTTGGGTATTAGCACCTTACTTAGAAACGGAAGACGAAAATCTCAAATACTACTACGATTATACTCAAAGCATAGCTGAATATCAAAAAGTTTTTGCCGAAGTGGGCTGCACTTGGACTTGGGTGAATGTGATGATGAATAATATTGAATCTGTCATTTCGGATATCAAAAATCAAGTCATTAAAACCAATATTGCTTTAAATCTTTGTGATGGCGATGAAATCAATGGCACGCCGGGTATCAGTGTCATCGAAGCCTTAGAAAAAAATAATGTGATTTACACAGGTGCAAAGGCTTTTTTTTACAATATCACGACCTCTAAAATACCTATGAAACAAGCTTTTGACGCACATCATATCGCAACGCCAGCTTGGAAAATCATTAAAAATGACGCAGATATTCAAGGCGTTTTTGATGAAATTGGACATTTATTGATTGTTAAGCCTGCCGTTTCAGGTGGCAGTATGGGTTTGACGATAAAAAATGTGGTGGATACTGAGGGGGCATTTTCTGCGGTTATTGATGACATAAAACAAGGCTATCGCGGTTGGAAATTAGATGCTGATGGCATTTTTGTTGAGACATTTATCAAAGGACGAGAGTTCACCGTTTTTCTTATTGGCTCGTATGACGACCCTGAAAATATCATTTTTTACCCACCTGCTGAACGTGTTTTTCACGAATCGCTACCCGAAAAAGAACAATTTTTATCCTTTGACCGTCTTTGGGAGACATACAACGAAGAAAGTCCGATGCCCGATAATGGGTTTTTATACAACTATGCTCAACCCGATACAGCCTTAATTCCAGCTATAAAAGACCTAAGTATTCGAGCCTATCAAGCTGTTTTTGGGACAGGTTATGGACGTGTGGATATTAGAATGGATAATGAAACAGGTAAAATGTATGTTTTGGAAGTCAATGCCCAAAGCGGCCTCAGTGAAGACGAAAATTATACTTCAATAGGAGCTATTTTGCGCTTTGCCAACAAATCTTTTACTCAATTAATTGTGGAAATTTTGGAAGATACTATCCATAGATATAAAAATACTTAAAATATGAAAATCTGCGTATTACAACCCGATTATTCAACGACAAATGTTGATTATAAAGATTATGATCCGCCTCGAAACCTTGCCAAATTGCGTCCAGATGATACCATTGACCATGTTTTTTTGAATAAATTGACCACTTATAAGCAATTGAAAGCTCTTAGCAAAAAGGGTTACGACATTTTTGTAAATTTGTGTGAAGGCTATTTGGAGTGGGAAATTCCTTCGATTGATGTCATTCAAGCCCTTGATTTGCTCAATTTGCCATACACGGGTCCGACGGTCACTTTATATGACCCGCCGAAACCGTTGATGAAATATGTGGCGTACTGTGCGGGTGTGAAAACGCCTAATTCAGTTGTTGTAACGACAGATGCCCCCCTCAGAATAAACGTCGAAAATCTGACTTTTCCGCTATTCGTCAAGCCCGCAAAAGCAGGAGATAGTTTGGGTGTTGATGACCAATCTTTGGTAAGCAGTAAAACAGAATTGAATGAAAAAATAAACGCGTTATTAATTGATTATGAAGCAATTTTAATTGAAGAATATATTGCAGGTAGAGAATTTACGGTTTTAATAGCAGCTAATTCTGATGGTAAAACGTGCCGTGTTTTTAAGCCTGTCGAGTATGTTTTCCCCAAAGATAGGTTGTTTAAAACATACTCAATGAAGACATCAGAATTGCATACGGACACCAATGTGCCTTGCGATGACCCGATTTTAGAAGTGCCATTGAGGGCTGCTTCAGAACAAATTTTTACAGCTTTTGGTGGGGTTGGGTATGCCCGTTTGGATTTTAGAGTTGATGAAAAAGGAGGTATTTATTTTTTAGAAATCAATTTCACTTGTTCTGTTTTTTATGAAGATGGCTACGAAGGTTCTGCGGATTATATCTTGAAGTTTGACCCTGCGGGAAAAAGAGGTTTTTTAAACCATATCATCGGAGAAGGAATAGCAAGGTATCAACGAAAACAAAAAAAATATACGATGAAAGGCAATGCCCTTTTTGGTTTTGGTATTTTTGCCAATCAACTCATTTCAAAAAATGACATAATTTTTAAAGGTGAAGAAAAGGCGCAACGTATTGTCACAAAAAAATATGTTGAAGAGCATTGGAATGAGAAGCAGAAAAATGATTTCAGGCATTATGCCTATCCGATTAGTTCAGAAGTGTATATATTGTGGGATGAAAATCCGACAAATTGGTCGCCTCAAAATCATTCATGCACTCCGAACACTATGTATAGAGGTTTGGATGTCATTGCTTTAAGAGAAATTACTGAGGGGGAGGAATTGACGTTAGATTATGCCTCATTCCTAGATGAGAACATCGAATCCTT
>JAYTUR010000263.1:0-8658 GCA_043744475.1 Saprospiraceae bacterium
TGCCGTTGATGACCGCATTACAACACCTAAAAATACGAATTTTGGCTTCAAACCTACTCGTAATGATACGATTGTTGGTACTTTAATGGAGTTGAGTCTGATTTCCAATCCAAAACATGGTACTATCACTTTCCCGACGCTTGATTCCATATATTTTAAGCCCGATTTTAACTTTTGCGGTAACGACACCTTTGATTATCGTATTTGCAATAATTTAGGTGCTTGCGATACAGGCAGGGTTTTTATAACCATGACTTGTGGCAATGATACCATCTCAACAGCTCGCCCTGATGCCGTTAATGATTTTACACAAGTGAAAAAAGGTCAAATGGTGACGGTTAACGTCATGGGTAATGATATTTTGAATGGTGCTTTGACGCGTATTGCCATTGTTCGCAATGCAAATAATGGGGTAGGGCAATTGATTAATAATCAAATTAAATACACGCCAAACCCTAATTTTTGTGGTAGGAACGACACACTGACGTATGAAATCTGTAATTCATTAGGTTGCGACACGGCTTTGGTTGTTTTTCAAGTTAGTTGTGATACCACAGCGGCATTGAGACCCGATGCCATTAACGATGTGGCAACCACAAAAAAGAATCAATCTGTCACCATTTCAGTTTTGAATAATGATATTTTGAACGGAATTTTGACAAACCTAGTTCGGATTATCAACCCTCCTCATCGCGGTAGTGCATTGGTAACGAATAACCAAATTAATTACACACCACAACTGAATGTCTGTGGAACAAACGATACACTAACCTACGAAATTTGTAATGTAACGGGCTGTGATACTGCTTCTGTTATCGTCACTATCACATGTGATATAGTGACTCCGACACGCCTTGTTGCGGTAGATGACCGCATTACAACGCCTAAAAATACCACGATTCGTTTCAGACCAATCAACAACGATACCTTAGTTGGGACGCTTTTAGCTGTGGGCGTAGTGACAGCACCACGTCATGGCAGTATCGGGTTTTCGGGTATAGACTCCTTGATATATGCGCCAAATGCTGGTTATTGTGGTTTAGATACCATGGAATATCGTATTTGTAATACAAACTTTGTTTGTGACACGGCGACAATATTTATTACTGTTACTTGCGATACGATGCCGCTTTTGAAACCTGATGCGATTAACGATGTGGCGACGACAAAAAAGAATCAAGCAGTTACTATTTCGGTGTTAACGAATGATATCCAGAATGGTACTTTGACGGGAACGGTCAGAATTGTTAGTCAGCCAAAACGAGGTAGTGCGATTGCATTTAATAACCAAATTATTTATACACCTAACCTCAATATTTGTGGTGTAAAAGATACAATGAGCTACGAAATTTGCAACGCACAAGGTTGCGATACGGCGCGTATTTTCATAACTGTGACGTGTGATATGATGCTTTTATTGCCACCCAATGCCATCAATGATTTAGATTCAACACTTGTCAATACCACCAAAATCATCAATGTTTTGGCAAATGACACACTCAATGGCACATTAACCGGCCCCCTCAGTATAATTGCTCAACCGACCTTTGGAACGGTGACTGTAAATGCTGACGGAACGGTTTCTTACAAACCGTTTGCGGGTTATTGCGGTGGCAATGATGTGTTCCGTTACAAAATTTGCAACCCCATCGGCTGTGATTCAGCAACCGTAACTGTAAAAGTGATTTGCGATTTAACGGTGCTCAATAAATTACCTGTTGCTGTTCCCGATGTTGTGACAACCACCAAAAACACGCCGATTCGCATCATTATCTTAGCAAACGACACCTTGAATGGGCGATTGGACAGCATAAAAATCATTCGTTCACCATTATTAGGTACAGCTATTTTGGGTAGCGATAATGTCATTACCTATATACCTGACTCTTGTGGGTTTACAGATTTCTTAATTTACAGAATTTGTAATCAAAACGGTTGCGATACAGCATTAGTCACGATAAAAGTAGCATGTGACCCCGTAGTTCTTAAAAAACCTGTCGCAGTAGATGATGCGGTACAAGCGGTTAAGAATCGTTCAATATTGATAAATGTTCTTAACAATGACTCGCTTTTCTCCGCAAGTTTAGATACGATTTATTTATTCAAAAACCCAAGACGTGGTGCTGCTTTGGTGGAAGGTACTCTAATTCGCTATTTGCCTCAAACTGATTCATGCGCTTATCGGGATACATTCTCATACATTATTTGTACTAGAAAAGGCTGTGATACGGCAGATGTTTTTGTCAATGTTTTTTGCAGTGAAGACAGTATTTTGAAACCCACTGCTGTTTTCGATACAGCTCGAACTAAAACCGATAAACCGATAACGATAAATGTGACGCTAAATGATACTTTGCGAGGCGCTGATACTTTTCGAATTACCCGAAATCCGCAAAACGGTATAGCTGAGTTTGATGCACTGCGCAGGATAATTTATACGCCAAGTAGAGGATTCTGTGGAAAAGACACACTGATTTATGAAATTTGTAACCGTAACGGCTGCGATACGGCTCTAGTCGCCATAAAAGTAGATTGTTTACCGCCCGTGGCATTAGATGATTCAGCTAAAACAAAGTACAATCAGAATGTGACCATAGCGATTGTCTTGAACGACACCTTAAACGCAGCGGATTCTATCACTGTTATAACGCAGCCGACCAAAGGCTCAGTGACCATTTTGATAGCTAAAACGGCGATCTATACACCTAATCTTAATTTCTGTGGTAAAGATTCATTCCAATATGTCTTGTGCAATCGCTTTGGCTGTGATTCTGCATGGGTCAGAATTGATGTGAGTTGCGGTGATTCACTGCTTATTTTCAATGCGATTTCACCGAATAGTGATGGCAAAAACGATGGTTTTTACCTTCGAGGCATCGAAAACTATCCTGACAATGAAGTCGTTATTTTCAATCGTTGGGGCAATGAAGTGTATCGTAAAAAAGGTTATCGCAACGACGAAGCTTGGCAAGGTACTTGGGATGGTAAGACGTTGCCCGATGGAACGTACTTCTATCAAATCTACCTCAATGATACAAATCAACAGAAATATACAGGCTACCTCCAGATTATGAAATAATAACAGGCGAATCTTACAAACTTTACAATTCTTACAAACCTTACGGGCGCAGCGGTGAAAACCGCTGCGCTTTTTTATGGTGTATTTAAATAAAATGTACTTATTTTTGTAAAATATTAAAATTTAATATTTATAAAATAGTACTATTTTCAAACTTAAAATTCTACACGAACAGGATGAACAAGCGCAACAAATTTCTTATTATCTTCCTTAGTCTTTTTTTAACCTATTCAGCTACTAAGGCTGCCCCGATGACAAATACCAAATCAGGAAGTTGGTATGATGCCTCTGGGGCATAGGTCGTATTCCAAGCACTTTTAGATATTGTAACGATAGCTCTTAACACAACAGTTACTGTTAATGGCACCTATACCGATTGTGACAATTTGACCGTCAACGGATTATTAGACGTGGGTGCCACCAATTTAACCATTGGTGGGCGAGATTTACAAACGGACGTTCGAGCCGTGCGGAATGCGTCTTGTATCATCAATGGTGGTTTACGGATTGCAGGTGATTGGAGCCATCAATTCAAAGTCTATGGTCATGTTAAATTCAATACAGGTTCAACCAAGCATTGGTCTAAAGGTTTACATTTCCTTTATTTGACGACAATTGAAGGTAAAACAATGTTTTATAAGTTCGTTAAAAACTAAATATTTTAACGGAACGTTATACACCCTAAAGTCATCGGTTGAGTAACGTCTTCTAAATTCTCACATGTCAACGCTCAACACGACCTTCGTACCCTCTTCGTTATCTGATATATTTAGCGTGTGTTTTCTATTATAAATCTGATTCAAAAGCGTAATACGGCGTTTTGCTAAATTCAAGCCCATCGAAACATGTCCTTTATCCGTTTTTTTCTCTGCTAAAGATTTTGACAAGCCTATACCATTATCGGTGATAATACACCGAATACTATTCTTATCACATTTTTCAAAAATTATTGAAATGATACCTATTTTATCTTCTGGCAATGAGGAAATGCCATGTTTGACTGCATTTTCTACAAAAATTTGTAAAAGTAAGGGTGGCAGAGTTTTTTGTGTTACATTAACCCCCTCAGTAATTTTGATAGAATAAGTGAATTTATCTTCAAAACGATTCTTTTCAAGCCTCAAATAGTCATTCAAATATTGCGCTTCTTGTTCAATGCTGATAAAATCGGCTTGCCCTAAATTGAGCGACGAGCGAATAAACTGCGCCAAACGAGGCAGCTGCACTTTAATGCTTTCGATATCTCGTTTATATACAAAAGTTAAAATACCATTTAAGGCATTAAAGACAAAATGCGGGTCAATACGTGCGCGAATAGCGTCCTGTTCCCATTCAAGTTGTCGTCGTTCAAGAGCAAGCCGCTCTTCTTGTTGGGCAAGTGACTGTTGTTGAGCAAATGAACGCCGACGATTGCGCCGACGCAGCAGCTCAAAAGTAAATAAAGCGATAATGAGCCAATAAAAAAGCAAAGTAAAGGGCTTGAGATAAATAGCCGCGGGTGCTTCAAAGGCAACATGAATAGGTGCACTCCAAATACCATCGCCTCGACTCGCTTCCACTTCGAGCAAATATGAACCACTGCTCAGAGATACCAATGAAAGTGTAAAATCCTCTCGTAATATAATAGAATCCTTTTTTTCAAGCCAACCATCACGAAATAGCTGATACCGATAGTGTATCACCTCGCCGTTGCAAAAAGCAATAGCACGAAAATTGAATTTTATTTCCTTTTCTTGATAAAACCAACCATACTTCAAACGCAATGTCGTATCGGGTTTTGTGAGGTATGCTGTTGGTTGTGTAAGCCGTAAAATAGGTTTATTTCTTTGAATCTTTAAATCATTGATATCGAAGCTATAAAGCCCATTATTTGAAGCGATATATAATTTTTCGCCATCCAAAAGTAAATCATTGACAAAAAGCGCGGGTTTGGCATCTTTGCCGCCATAAATAAGGGCATACATACGTGTTGGGTCATTCGGGTCAAAAGTGATGCGAGTCACACCTTTTGCTGTTGCCACAAAGACCATTTGGTCACTGAATTTCAAAAGGCGGTTGCAACTGTTGCTACTCAAACCATCTTTTTCTTGCCAGTTTTTGATAATTTTACCATCTTTTACCAAAAAAATACCGTTTCCTGTTGTACTGCACAACAAATAGTCATCTGGTAGTGTAACTATATCATTTATCGCTGTTTCAAAATTTTCGTTCAAAAATACCGCTTCAGGGGCGTTAGGTTTTAAAAAATAAAGACCTTTTGTGCCGCCAAACCACATAACACCCTGTGCGTCTTCAGCAATAGCATAGAAACGGGTATATTTATCTTTGCAAAATATACGAGTACGAAACCGATTGTTGAGCAAGGGTGTCAATTCCTCTATGAAGCTTGTTGCAATATAAATACGCCTATTTTTAGCAAAATAGATGTTTTTAAACGGCATGTCTAAATTTAAAAAATCTGAAATCGCAAATTCACCCTCATATTGCTTAGCTACAATCGGCATTTTTGTACCGATTGTCAACACTTCTTTAATATTTTTTTCGCGGGTGCTAAAAGTAGGATAGGGCTTTTTAGAAAAATTAGGAAAAAAATTGATTCGAGAGTTATCTGTTTGAATCCAAAAGTCTTTTTCATTTGGAAAAATAAGCTTTTTGATCCGAACATCCCACATACCATTAATTTTTATTTTGCGATGTATTTCAGTGCTTTTTTTATCCCAAAATTGCAAAATATTGGGGTACGTCGCAACAACTAAGTCTTTTTGAGGATTGAGTGCCAGAGCTGTTATTTCGCCACTTTCAAGTCCATTCACTTTGCCCAAAACAGCAATATTATCAAAGTCGGGCGGAAGAAAAAACACACCTTCACCTAAAGTACAGACCCATCTATTGCCTTCATTATCCATAAAAACTTGCGAAACATGCGATTTGGTAGGAAAAAAGCGCGTAGGTATTTTGTTGTTTAAATCAACTTTATAAAAACCATTTGTTATTCCGAACCATATATTACCTAATGTGTCCGCAGAAATACTACGCAAAAGTTGATTTTTGAAAACGTCCTTGCTCAGTATTTTTCGAAAAATACCATCTTTAAATTTAAAAATACCATCATCTAATTCCAAAAAAAATGAACTCTGAATGTAATGCCTCTTGCCCCATTTTTGTTTTTTCATCTCAGGTGTAAAAGAAGCCCAATCCACAAACGAATCTCGCTGCACATTAAAAAGTCTAAAAGTGTCGCCCGCTAAAAAAATACGATTTTGGGCATCTTTAAAAACACCCATAAATCGTTTGTTGCCTATATCATATTGGCGAACCTCTCCATTAGGCATCAATCGTTCTAAAAGATGGAGGCTCGATAATATCCACATGCTGCCATCAGTCCCCTCAGTAATAGAGGTCAAATAGGCACTTTGATTGGCTTTTTTTAGGGGAGAAGACGCTCGATAACTGACCATTTGCTCCGTTTTTGTATCAAAATACGATAGTCGTCCATTTATCGAATGAAACCAAATACGCCCTTGCGAGTCCTCTGTTGCCATTAAATTTTCGTTATCTGCCAAGCCATCAGAAATGGTAAAGTTCTGGAACTTTCGCCCGTCATAACGACTCACGCCATTAGCCGTACAAAACCAAATATAACCACGTGAATCTTGATAACAAGCGTAAACCATATTGTCGGGCAGACCCTCACTGATAGTCAGTTGCCGAAACTCGTAAGGAATGTGGGCTTGTGCCGCCACGAATAAAGGGAGGCAAAGACAAATTAATATGGAAAGACAGTATCGCAATATCGTTTTGTTTTTGGCGAAATTAAGGTAGAAAATTTTTGTAACGAAGTTTAACACATTCTTTAATCATTAAATGTACTATTTAATGATTATGGTTTAATTTTTGATATATTAATTTTAGAGCATTGTTTTTTATTGTTTTTCTTAAAATTTTGATATTCAATACTTTAACTCAACCGAAAATTCAAATCCTATTTTCTCTAAACTCAAAAACGATTTTTTCAATGAAAAAACTTATTCTTTTGCTCCTCATACTGAGGGGGGGCATTCCTGCCGATGCACAGTGCTTGACGGGCAATTGCGATAACGGAACAGGTACAGCTATCATTCAAAAAAAGGGCGGTATTCGTTTCAGTGGTCAATTTATCAACAAAAGACCCCATGGTCAAGGCACCGCGGAATACCCCGATGGCACACGTTATGAAGGTTCATGGCTCAATGGCACGATGGACGGCTTTGGCACTTTGACGCTCAACGACGGTACTATCATGAGTGGTGTCTGGCGCAACAGCCGTTTTTTAGGCAACGACCCTGCTTTGACACGTGAAGGTATGTTGGCGAGTGCAAATGCTACATCCAACGATGCCAAAATAATCGTTTCGCCTCAAAAAACAACTTCAGGAGATGGATTCCAAAGCACTGAGCCACCGATAAATAGAGTAGAAGACTCAAAAGCGGATGTGGCTATTCGTCCTGATAATTTTGCCGATAACGCAAACGTTGAGCGTCAAATGGGTAACGCGAATGGTGTCCACAATAGGAGTACTGCTCAAATATCGAAAGTGTGGGGATTGGCAGTAGGTGTATCGAGTTACGAATCGCCTAATATTATGTCTTTGAAATATCCCGTCAGCGATGCTTTTCGGATGTATGGTTTTTGGAAAAGTCCAGAAGGTGGTTCATTGGATGATAAACATTCACAGGTTTTAGTCAATGACCAAGCAACTAAATTGGGCATCATTGATTCCATGCGTCAAATGTTTATGCAAGCTGAAGAAAATGATTTGGTGACATTTTTTTACTCTGGACACGGGCTAAAAGGTGCGTTTTTGCCGACTGACTACAATGGCAGTAATATACGCTTGTTTCACAGCGAAGTTAATGATTTGATGGCGGCATGTCCAGCCAAATATAAATTGGTTATTGCTGATGCGTGTAATTCAGGCAGTTATTTAGCATCAAAATCGGTTACTAATGATGTTTTTAAAAGCTCTCAACAAGACGTTCAAGATGCGTTTTTCCGTGAATTGAATCGCGCAAGCCCAGGTACAGCGTTCATTTTGTCTTCACAAGCCGATGAAGAATCGCTTGAAGTGTCAACATTGCATCAAAGCATTTTCAGCTACTTTATACTGAGGGGTATGAAAGGCGAAGCCAACAGCAATGGTGATGAAGTTGTTACCGTTCAAGAATTATTCGACTATGTTTATAACAGAGTAACGGCTTATGCCTTAAATTTGGGAAAAGTACAAACCCCTGTCATCAAAGGCAATTATGACCCGAATATGCCTGTGGCAATGGTTCGGAAAAATTAAAAGCTAATGGATAGTGTAAAATGAACAGTGTAAAATGAGTAATATTTTCCACTATCCATTTTCCACTATCCATTAGATAAAAAGGCATTGCCTATATTGTCTATAATATCACTTGCCAATAGGGCTTCTTGTCCTAATTTTTTAGCGCCCAAATCACCCGCCAAACCGTGTAGATATACGCCAAGTATCGCTGCTGTCTTTGGTTCATAGCTTTGAGTGAGCAGACCCGTAATGATACCTGTCAAAACGTCTC
>JAYTUR010000264.1:0-31130 GCA_043744475.1 Saprospiraceae bacterium
ATTTGATTGCCACTGACACCTTGACCGAATAAAAGAATATCAAATCCATGAGCTGCAACGCTGAAATTGAAACCATAAGTCAAGTTCGGGGTTGGATCGCCAATCTTAGTGCGGTCATCTGCATTGATGATACCATCGCCGTTGATGTCCGCAAAACGGAAGTCGCCCGGTTTGGCATTGGGTTGAATGATGATGCCTTCTTTATTTTTGTAGGCATTCACTTCTCCTTGGTTTTGGAAAATGCCTTGCGTTTGGTAGCCGTAAAAGAAACCAATCGGCTGTCCAACAGTAGTGCGTGTAATCTCTAAGCCTTGCGGACTGAAAGTTTGTCCACCCAAAAACTTCTTATCAGGACCTAAATCAGTCACTTTATTGACGATATAAGAGACATTGCCCGCTAAATTGAAAGCTATGAGTCCTATTTTTTTGTCAAAACCCAATTCTAATTCAACACCTGAATTTTCCAATTTGGCGATATTCCCAACGGGTCCACCATTGCCGATATAGCCCGGCACTCTAATATCAAGCAACATACCTGATGTGTTTTTTTGGAAAACATCAAGCGTAACTGTTATGTTTTTAAAGATTTTAGCATCAAAACCTAAATTTGTTTGGGTCGTTTGTTCCCATTTCAAATCAGGATTGGCTATGGCATTGGGGCTGACACCATTGTATAATTTATCGCCCGTTCCGAATGTATAATTGCGTCCACCACCAACCGTTGAGACATAACGGAAGTCACCAATTTGGTCATTGCCATTTATACCCCATGACGCACGGAATTTCAAAAAATTAATCGGCGTGATGCCTTTCAAAAAGCGTTCTTCTGTCAATATCCAACCGGCGGATACTGAGGGGAAGCGTCCGAACTTGTTGTTCGTACCAAATTTGGGCGAGCCGTCAATCCGCATCAAAGCTGAAATGATGTATTTGCCTTCATAGTCATAATTGACACGACCCAAATAAGACAACAAAGCCGCATTGTATTCATAACCGCCAAAATTTTGGTCAGCTTGAATAGAAGCGAAATTGAGCGAAGCGTCTTTGATATTAGAAACAGGCATATTTTGAACACTACCAGAAACGTTTTCACCGTGATTTTTCTCTGCTGTCGTACCGACTAACGCAGAAAAATTGTGTTTGCCGTCAAAAGTTTTATTGTATGCCAATGTATTACCCCAAACCCAATAGAAGCCACGGCTTTGACTGCGGTTGTATAATGTCACATCAGAACGATTGGCTGCATTGAGATAATAAATCGGTCTGAAACCATCGCCACCATAGAAGGCAATGTCAACACCATAACTTGTACGGAATTTCAAACCTTTAATCGGTTCAACTTCCACAAACGCATTACCCACAATTTTATCTGCCCAACCTGAACCTTGATTGACCGCCGTAGCTGCCACAGGATTTAGGATTTCAGAACTGACATACTTTGATATGCCATAAGGTTGTCCATCAGCATTGCGGACAACAGGGAAATTGGTGTAAACAGAAGTACTCAATACTGAGGGATCGGTTTCAACTAAAGGTGTAATCGGATCCATATTGACAGCACGGGACAAAACGCCGCCAAATTCGCTGTTGGTTGATGAACCTTTGCCATTCACTTTTGAATAGCCCATGGTTGTACCGATATTGATAAATTTATTTAGTTTATGGTTAGAGTTGAGGCGGACAGAGTAACGTGACCACTTAGATTGTGGCGATGCGACGATGCCTGTTTGGTCAAAATAACCAAAAGACGCATAGTAAGATGATTTGGCATTGCCTACTGAAATGCCCAATTCGTGGTTTTGCATCGGGGCAGAAGTGTTGAAAACAGCATCTTGCCAGTCTGTTCCTGTGCCATATACTGAGGGGTCTTTGAAAAGGATAGCTCCTTTTGAAGCGACAGATGATTCGTTCATTAAGGTCGCATATTCTCTTGCGTTGAGCAAAGCGAGTTTGCGCGTGGGTGCTTGTTGACCCATATACATATTATACGTGACCGCCGTTTTGCCTTCTTTGCCTTGTTTTGTTGTGACCAAAATGACACCTGCGGCAGCACGTGCGCCATAAATAGCGGCGGAAGCGGCATCTTTTAAGACTTCGATAGATTCAACATCGGCTTGATTGAGGTAATCAATACCACCCGTTACGGGAATACCATCCACGACATAAAGCGGTTCACTCGCATTAATAGAAGTTGTTCCACGAATCCGCACCGTCGCGCCTTCGCCTGGTTGACCTGAACCTGTTGTGACCCGAACCCCTGCGGTACGCCCCAAAAGCGATTGTTCGATACGTGGAACAGGCATATTTTCTAAGTCCGAACCTTTTACTTTGGCAATCGCACCTGTGACAACGGCTTTGCGTTGTGTGCCATAACCGACAACAACCAATTCATCGAGTGCATCGCTTGCAGCCAATTCAATGTTAATTGTAGCTGCATTATTGACCGCTACTTCTTTAGGTTTATAGCCGACAAATGATACAACGAGTATCGCCGATTTGCTTTTCGTTAAATTCAAGGTGAATTTGCCATCAAGGTCGGTCAAAGTGCCATTTGTCGTGCCTTTTTCAAGGACGGCTGCGCCAACAAGTGGTTCTTTAGCATCCGTTACAATGCCTGTAACAGTCGTTGTTTGTGCAATAAGTTGCCCAAAATTGAGCAAGCATAAAAACAAAATAATTAGTGTATTTTTAATTTTTTTCATACGTTTTTACTGATTTTAACAATCAATTGAAGTTTAGTTATTGCGTAAATATAGGGAAAACAAAGGAAAATACTGAGGGGTCATAAAACCCCTCAATAAGTCCAATTATATATAAAAACGAGTTAGTCGTTTTAAAAAACAACGCAATTAGTGGTTAACCGTAATCTTCTGGCTTTGGAATGTTGAACCGACGCGAACTCCTACGATATACATACCCATTGGAAGATTTTTAGTTGAAATGGTTTGTGTCAAGTTACTACTGTTAACCGTAATTGTTTGTTGATAAACACTTTGTCCTATTAGGTTGGTCAGCGTAATTTGCGTTGAGCCTTGTACTTTATTAGTCAAATTGACCCTAACAAAGTCGCTGGATACTGAGGGGGTCGCTGTGAACAAATCTTTTGCGAAAGTCACATCGTTTGTACCCACACCCGTTTTGAAAAAGTACATATTGTCAAGGTAAGCTGTGCCACCTGCAGGAATACCATCAAATTTCAACTGACCAATCTTAGTCATTGCAATAGTATTGTAGGACGCTAAAGGAATGTTGAAACTGTTCCAACCTGACAAAGTCGGTGTTAAAGTGACTGCTTGCTCTACCGTTGTAGGGCTGGTATTGATTAAAGAAACTTTGAAAGACGTGATATTCGATGTCCAAAGGTCAATATGCAAATAATTCATCGTCGAAACATTGAGATCGCTTGCGAACTGAACGCCTTGATAATTGAGGTTAGCATACTTTTTCGTTGAATCACCCGCAATAAGTACATCTGTTACCACCGTTGATTGTCCCCAATTTGGAAACCAATCTATACCTGCAACGCTTGTATAAGGCTTACTGTACAATGAAATAACACTTGTCGCAGGACGTGTGGGTGTCGGTGCGGCTGTTGTCGGGCCTGTTGCCACGGTTGTTCCTTTGTAGTAATAAACATTATCCACAAAAATGGTCGCATTTGAACCTGATAATATCATTTGCGCTAAATTATCACGCGTTGTCAAACTCGTAAAATCAGCCAAAGGAATGTCATAACTAACCCATTTACCCAATTCAGGTGTAAAGGTCAATTCATGTTCTTTATCATCGTTGGGTGTGCCTTGATATATACCATTTGCGCCAAAATCAACCAATTTGACTTTGAAAACCGTTGAATTAGGTGTCCAAATATCAATATGAAAATGTGTCATATCCTTAGCCTTGACGAGGTTTGGACCGACATGTTCGACACCCGCGTAAGTAATATTGGTGTATTTCTTTGTGTCATTGCCTGCAATTTGAACATCGGCAACATCCGCTTGATCCCATGAAGCTGACCACGTGTCCACGGCTTTGTTGGTATAAGCATTACTAAACAATGAAATCACGTCAGTCGCTGTTCTAGCAGGCGGCGTTGGTGCTGCAACTGTTGGCGTTGAAACGGCACTGACATTGACTGTTAGCGTACCTGTGGCGTTTACTGTACCTAATTTAGCCGTAATATTTGTTGTGCCTGCGGCTAAAGCTGTGCCGACACCCAATGCACTCAATGTTGCAACGGCTGTGTTTGAGCTTGTATAAGTAAAATAAGCTGAACCGACGGCTGTCAATTTGGTTGCAACAGCGTTAACAGGAAACGTACAAGTCAAACCGTTTGGCGTAAATAAATCGCCAATTGTTTTTGTAATCGTTTCTGTTGCCATCGTAGCTGTTGGCGTACCAATTATACCACCTGTGATGTTTTCGTATTGGATATTGTCGAGCCAAATGGTATAAGCTCCTTCGTCAGAGCCTTCTGCAAAGTGGAATAAACCAGTTTCAGCCGTCAATTTTGAAGGCGCAGGAATAGGAATAATAATTTTGGTCCACGTAGTGGTAACAGGGACATTTACCAATTCTGCCGCATAAACAGTCGTTGCTGCGCTATTGCCTATGCCCGACACATTTAATGTTTTTGCGGCACTGCCTTTAATCCAAAAAGATAAGGCATTGTAAGTTGAGAGGTTTTGCGCAGTGGCAGCAACTAGTGCACCACCTGTATAACCTGCCGCAGGGACCGCAATTTTAAGCGAAGACGTTCCCGATTGGAAAACGGTATTGTCAACGGTGACAGCATTTACAGAACCGCCAAATTCAACAAACGTAACGCCTGTGGCGTAAGCATCGGTAAAAACGGGTGCTTGAGCAAAAAGATACGTTACTGCTAAAGTCAGCATAAAAACGAGAGTAGAAGTAATTTTTTTCATCATACTTGTTGGTTTAAAAATTATAAAAATTAATGAATCACCTAAGAATTGTCTTTTTCTTAGTAACAACACAAAATTCTATAATTTAACCCGTAAGTTATGAATTATACTATTGGACAAATGCTGGACAGGTATAAATTTGGTTATTTGAAGCTTTAAAAAGGGTAAATCATGCTTAAATGTGTTATTTAAACACGTTTGTATTCAACATAAAACTTCTTTTATACAGAAATACCTCCCCTCAGTATTTTACCCTTATGAAACAATAACCTTAGTGTATAAAAGGCACAATCACACTTTTCATCTTCACAATACCCTTGTTGGTCGGCTTCTAAAAATGCCGCTTATGAGTTGACTTATCTTTGTGACATCAATTAAGATAAATCAATTTAAAAAATAATAAAGATGAAAAAATTACTTCTCTTCGCCTTAGTTTTACTCAATATCACTCTTTTTGCACAACAACCGAATACTCCTATGAAAATAGGACGGCTCTATGGTAAAGTCGTTGATGCCGCATCAAAAGTACCTGTTGCCTATGCTTCAGTCATCGTTTTAAGCACGATTGGCGGACGCGACAGCCTTATCGGTGGCGCATTAACGATTGAAAATGGTGATTTCAATATCACAGGTTTGCCAATGGGCATGTTGAAAGTAAAAGTGAGTTTCATTGGAAACAAAGATTTAATTAAAATGGTGAAAGTTTCACCACCTAATAGTGTCGAGCAAGATTTAGGCAACCTGCAAATGGCGGTTGACGCACAAGTCTTAAACGCAGTCGAAGTGACCGCTGAAAAGGCCTCGACCATGATTAGCCTTGAAAAACGCGTTTTTAACGTCGAAAAAAGCCTGACTTCAACAGGTGGAACAGCAGAAGACGTATTAAAAAACGTCCCCTCAGTAACGGTTGATATGGATGGCAATGCGAAGTTGCGTGACCGTGGTACAACGATTTATGTAGATGGTAAACCGACGTTGATGTCTTTAACACAAATTCCTGCCGACCAAATCGAATCAGTTGAGGTCATTTCAAACCCTTCTGCCAAATACGAAGCAACGGCAACAGGCGGTATTTTGAATATCGTTTTAAAGAAAAACCGCAAACCTGGTTATAATGGTGTCGTTGCGCTCGGTGCTGGTACACAAGGACGTTACAACGGCATGTTGAATCTCAATGCACATGAAGGCAAATGGAATATCGGCGGTTTTTACAATATCAACTCAAGCGACAACCCTTCAACGGGTTATAGCTATCGGACTAACCGCCTTACTGACGGGTCTGTTTTAAACTATTTCAATCAAAATACAGATTTAACGTTTCAAAACGTCTTCCAAATCGGCAGGGTCAATGTTGATTATGCGCTTAACAACCGCAATACAATCTCTTTATCGGGTACAAAAGTAGGTGGTAAATTCAATATTTCAACGGCGCAAGACTATGAATATCTGTCTCCTCTAAAGCAAATTACAAGCTACGGCACACGTACAACTGAACCACGTAACGATTTCAAAAACAACAGTGTTGAAGCGCAATGGCGTAAAACTTACGCTAAAAAAGACAAATCGCTAACATTATTAACGAATTATGGTTGGGGCAGCTTCGCAAACGCGGCAGCATGGAACACAACAGGTTACGACAATAAGGGTATCCTTTTGCCAAACAACCCTGAACTTGTCAATATAGCAGGTGCAAATAAGAACGAGCAAGCTGTTTTTCAGTTGGATTATGTCAATCCTATCAATGACTCGACGAAAGTTGAAATGGGTGTGCGTAGTTTTTGGAGCAGTGCAAACCAACTGTATTTTTATAATGCTTTGGATTATAAGACAAATACTTACGTACAAAATAATGCCTATTCGCAAAACAATCGCATTACACAAAACATCAATGCCGCATACATCACTTACTCAGGTCGTTTCAAAAACCAAATCAACTATCAAGCAGGTGTGCGTTTTGAG
Source organism: Saprospiraceae bacterium (assembly GCA_043744475.1). Classification (GTDB taxonomy): domain Bacteria; phylum Bacteroidota; class Bacteroidia; order Chitinophagales; family Saprospiraceae; genus JAAFJT01. The sequence continues at coordinate 6,885 of JAYTUR010000264.1, forward strand.
CAGTCAAATTTGACAGGCATTTCAAAACTCGACGGTACATCAAATTTTGGATACGATTATCCAAAAGGCAATGGAAAAGACTTATTGCGCTCTTTCTTCCCGGCACTTTATTTGTCAAAAAAATTAGATGCAACAACAGAATTGGGTCTTAATTTCAGCCGCAAACTACAACGTCCGAACTTCCGTATGCTTATGCCCGGTATTCAAGGAAACGACAAGCAAAATATTCAAATTGGCAATCCAAATTTGCAACCTGAATTTGTCAATTTAGCAGAATTAAATTACAACAAATTATTTGGCAAAGACAATCAAAATAATTGGTTATCAACGCTTTACATGAGCAACGAAACCAATACGTTGAAACCATTAATTCGTGCTGACGTGAATGACCCCTCAGTATTAATCACAACTTTTGTGAACGGTACAAACGAATTGCAATATGGTTTTGACAACACTTTGAAATTAGGTTTTGGTAAAAACTTCGAAGTCATGCTCAACGCTAATGTCTTTAATTTTGCAGTCAATGTGGACACATTCAGCAACACAGGTTGGGCAGCAAACGGCAAAGTAAATTTGACTTATCGTTTACCCGCAGATTTTTCGGTACAGTTAAATGGTGCTTACGAAGGCAATCGCCCAATGCCACAAGGCACGCGGCAAGGTGTCGCTTATATGGATTTTGCAGTCAAAAAGTCATTTTTTCACAATGCTGCTAACGTAACGTTGTCAGTTAGTGACCTTTTCAATTCGCGTAAAGAAATCACTATTTATGACCAACCGACATATTTACAAGAGTCAATGCGTCGTCGCGACACACGTTTTGTCAAATTAACGCTTCAAGTACCTTTTGGTAAAGCTGATGCGTCAATGTTCAAGCGTATGAAAGATTCTAAAAAACAAGGTAGTGGTCAAGAGCAACCTGATTTTGGTGGTGGCAGCAACTAAGGATATTCGTTCATCAAATTAAAACGACGGCGAGGTTCAAAAACCTCGCCGTCGTTCGTTTTACTAATAATTTATCTCCTTTTTAAGCGATTCCCGAATAATAGGGCACGATTTATAATACAAATGTCGGGAAAATCTTCCTTTAAAACCTTTCTCTTTTTCTTCTGTACAATCTACAATTTCGATAAAATTACGATCCACCTCTGTTCCTTTTTTGCCCAATCGAGGCTCATGATTATACACACCCGAAAAATACAAGACGACATCTTTTTTGTTAACATACACCTTCGTTTCCTTTGCAACAGATGCCAATAAGTCCAATTTTTTATCGAAAACAGGTATAGCAACATCTGCAGCTATAAGAAAAATCCGCTCAAAAGGGTGTTGTGGTTTTTGCATGCTCTCAATCATTTCAAATAAAAGATAATTACCCATCGAATGACACATTAAATTCGGCGATACATTTTTGATGTCCAACACCCCCCTCAGTATAGCTGCGACAAATGTGGTAGAATTTCGAGCATTTCTTTGGCATTTCCCCACACTCATACATTGTGCTTCCCAAATAATATGAATTACTAAGTCGTTTTCTGCACCATACTCTTTTTCAAAATACCGAACACTATTCTTTGAAACGACCTTTTTATTGCCCCACATACCATGAATAAAAACCAAAATTTTAGGATTTTGAACCATCGAATCCAACTCCGATTTAATGATTTGCATCACATCGTTTTCATCATAAACCGTCATAATTTTTGATTCAATGGCTTGAAAATGATGCTTTTTTGTTTCAAAATGACCAAAATGAGTTACCTTGTTTTTAAGATCAATCCTAAAATACAGGCTCTTAGGCTGTTTGGTATGGGCGTAAATGGTAACATGCAAGAAGGCAAAAAGGCAGCACGAGAAGGCCGTTTTAAAAATAGTATTCATTATGAAGTCGTTTGTTTTTTATCAAATTTTATGCTTAAAATCGGGCAACATTATTTATTTTTTCAGCAGAAAAACACAGCACCCCCCCTCAGTATTTTAATCAAACAATGCTCAATTCTCACTGCTTTGTCCCTATCACAGCATTACCTTGAACCACTAATTTCACCTTATTGAAAGGTTTACCCACCTCTTCTTGTATAAAAACAACATCGGAACCATAGCCACTTTTGAAAGCATTCGGTTCTGTTTGTTTGGTCAATTCCGTTTTGTCATAACCAATAGCTTGACCGTAGAGTTTGCCATTTTCAAACGTAATGGTATATGTTTCAGAAAGCGGATTTTCTTCCAGTTTATATACACCTACATAATCTTGAAAGCTGCTATCTGCACAACTCGCAACATACGAGAAGTTATTGAATGAGTGAGTTTCTGCTTGCAATGCAAGACAGCCTATCATAAACAAGCTTAAGACGATGATTTTTTTCATTAGACACTCTTTTGTTTAGTTAAAAAATACATTTTATCTGAGAAACTGTTTTTAAACCTACTTCTCCCTGTTTCTCGCTTTGCTCGAAAAGCGTACTTTGAAGTTTTTCTTTAGAGCGAAGCTGTTTTTGAACAAAAATCTTTGATTTTTATTCAAAAACAGCTTCGCTCTGATAGATTTTCTCTCTGCACGCTTTTTTTGCGAAGCAAAAAACAGTGAGTAATTGTATGTTTTAGTTTTAAAACAGTTTCTGAAAGACCGAAAGTACAGACAATATTTATCTCTCTTTTTATTTTTTAAAGCCCGATAACCTCCCCTTCAGTACAAACACCAAAACCTTGCTTCATAACTGCTTCTCTTTCCTTCGTTTCCCGCATAACAGGATTGGTATGATTGAAATGAATAAACTTAATTTTCGATTTTTCCTTTGAATTTTTGAATAAATCCATCGTTTCGGCTATAAAAGGGTGTGGAACTTCGCTCATATTGCGGTTTGGTAATTCGCCATTTTGATAAAAGGTGGCATCGAGCAAAGCGGTATCTACCCGACCCACTTCATCTATAATGTTGCGTTGCCATTTCGACCATTTATCAATATCGGGAATGAACAAAATTCGCTTGTTTTGACTCATAATCACAAAACCGACTGTTTCAGAAAACTCCTCGCGATGCGGCACAAGTATGGGTTTTATGCTTAAATTCTTTGAAACTTGAACAACAGAATCCGCCGCCAAAGGTTTTATAATGATGTTTTTTAAACTAACTAACTGACTCCACGGTCCGTTATTTTCTAAAAAAGACTGCATTTTCGGCATGGCATACACAGGCGTTTCCTTTGCACCGATGGCTTCGCGACCCAAATACATCAGCCCCGTATAATGCCCAATATGAGCATGCGTGAGGAAAATACCGCTTATCGGTTTTGTTTTGTCGTCAAGATACCCCCTCAGTATATGCTCCTGTTTTGTGAAGTTAGGCGTGGCTTCGAGCATAAAAACCTGCTGCGTTTCACGGTCAACGATGCCCAAACACGTCACATTTTTAGGTTTTTCTTTGCCTTGTGCCACGGCTTCGCAACACGCCTTACTGCAATACGGATGCGGATAACCCGCGTCTTGTGCAATACCGAGCACAACAACGAATTGTTGTGGTAAGTCCTCGTTTCGGATTGTTTTTTTAGCTGTTTGACAGCCCATCAATAGGAAATAAGAAAGCCAAATGAGATGTTTCATGCCTCAAATATAGCATTAACCACATAATTTAGGAAATACATTTTGGGGTATTGCCTAAATTTTAGACAAGTTATTTCACACGACGACTTTACTATGCCATTCATAAAACAGCCCAATCGGGTCGCGTTCCGAGCGTATTTTAGTCAATTTTTCCATATTTTTATCTGATAAAAACAATGCAGTACGTTTATCTAAGCTTTCATCGGCTAATTGAATGCCTGTTGACAAATGTGCCATACGTGTCATGTGTCCTGTTGCCCAACGTTCATACTGAGGTGTATCATTTGGCGAAGCCCACGACCCATAAAGAGCGAGATAAATCTTATCTTCCAACGAATACACCATACTTTCAGTGCGTTGTGGCGGGTACCAATTGAGCCACAAGAAGTGTGCCGGGGCAGGTGGCAGTGTTTGAGCAATCTCTTTGAGGTAAGGCATCAAATCGTCTATCGGTGCGTGCGTCCACATATTGTCTACACCCCAACAGTGGTTGTAGGGATAGTGTGTCATGACAAATTTATACATCGTTTTGATGTTCATCTCAATAAACGGAAGGCGCACATAAGCCTTTTTCTTAATCGGACTATTTTTCATAAACGACATAGCTTCGTCCAGTTCGTCTTTTGTTTCTGCAAAAATAGGCGCAGCTGCTTCGATGCCTGGCGCAAAGAATTTTAGCGTTTTTCGGCTCATCAACATCTGAAATTCGACGGTATTGGGAATCGAAGGACCGACTTCGTAAGCCCACCGATACACATCTTCCATATGTTCCATCGTAAAAATATGCGACATCATGCCGCAATAGGTCGGTTTTTTATATAATTTCAAATGAAAATGCACGACAACGCCAAAAAAGCCCGCCCCTGAGCCGCGGGCTGCCCAAAAAAGATCTGCATTTTCGTTTTTGTCGGCATACAAGTATTCCCCTTCGGCTGTCACGATATCCAAACCGATGACACTCTCACACGCCATACCCAATTTGCGCCCATGCCACCCATAGCCACCTTGCAACAGATAACCACCGAGACAAACACCCATGCAATGTCCCGCTGGAAAGAATAAATCCTGATTAAAAAGGGCTTTGAGCAAGTCGCTGCCACCCACCCCTGGACCTGCGGTGGCGGTCATACGATCTTTGTCAATCGCATATTGCTTAAATTCGGACATATTGATGAGCACACTGTCGGGGCGCACATGATTGGCAGACCAACTGTGACCGCCCGAACAAACACTAACTTTTTTATGGTGTGCTTTCGCAAAACGCAAGGTATTTTGGATGTCTGCAATGGTGCGCGGTATCACCATTTTGTCAGGACGCTTGTTTGGGTCGCGTTTGTTGAAAAGCGTAGCCACGATAGCGGCATCAAAACCCGCGTCGCCTTTGTTTATTTCGATGCCATTGATGTGTATTTTTTCCATTTTGATTTATTTTAGATTTTAACGTCGTCGAAGTTTAAAACTTTGATGAGGTTTTTAGTGATAATCCGTATATATTTTTGGTAAAAACGCCGATAAATGGTTCATTTCCTCCGCACAATGTACCAGCATATAATGCCCTTGTTTCTTCGGTAACCGCACCACACGTTGCAGCAACTTTGACAAGACATTCGGCAACCAACCCTGCATCCGAAGCTGAATATATTTGCCGCCCATGAAGAACCGCGAGCGCATTTCCGCGCCCCCCTCAGTAGGTCGGATGTGATGCACCAAATAACCAAAATCAATAGGGTAATGCGTATAGCCCAAACGGGCGCAGATGAAAACATTTTGGTTCGTATCAGCAATATCTGTGGCTTGAAAACCCAATTCTGTGGGCGAGATGAAACGAATATTGGCTTTTTCCAATTTATTGGGAACAATATACTCCTCAATCATAGACGTTCTGCCGATGTATTGCCCCATATCGCCTTCTCCGTCCTGCCACACCGCACTGACATGCATTCTCGGATGCCAGAGTTTGTATTTATTGGACAAATCGCCATGCCAACCGAACCACCAAGCCCACATTTTGGGCGATACATTGGGCATTTTCGTTAAAACAACCACATGAAGCGAGCCATCTGCCTCACAAGTGTAGCCCGTTTCAATGTTTTCGTAACCATCTTTCAACATATCCCTCACTTTACTGAGGGGGGGCAAACTGCCCATTGGGTAAGGCGATTGATTCAAGGCTTCTGCAATAGGCATGGGCACAGAATCTATCGTTTCATTGTAGTATTTGGCATACTTTGTCTCAAAATCGGTGGTTTTGTAACCCAAATACTTAGTTTGGTTGTTGTTTGATTGATTCATTTTAGCTTAAAAGTGTGGTTAAATAATATTGTTCGACAAAATTGTTTATTCCAGTATAAAAAAATTTGACCGTTTTTAGGTCAAATTATGTATTAATGACACCGACGTTTTGGACTTCGTCGTTGTTTCATTGAGCGAATGCAAGTTCACGTTATTTTTTTACCCCCCTCAGTACAAATGCCTTTATTTTGTTGCGGCGTTGCCGAATAAAAAGAGACAAATCTTCATCGCTACGTCCTTCTTTTGCTTTTATATAAGCTGCACCGAAATAAGGTGCAGCACATAGCACATAAATATTCATAATCAAGTCCTCGCCTGTGATATCGTCAGCAATGTCTTCTTTGTCTCTGGTTTCTTTTAGCAAAGTTTCCAATTGCATCGGCACATCATCCTGCTGTGTAGCAGCTAAAATAGTTGCCATTTCAGGCGTTTCGTTCAAAAGATTGACAACAAAGCTGGGCAGTCCAGGTTTTTCTTCAAATAAATCAGCAACAACGTCAATCAAATGAGCAATTAACTCATCTAAGCCTTTATTTTCGCCAATAAATCGCTTAATATGCACAAAAACGACACTCAAAGTTCTATTCAACACTTCTTGAAACAACGCCTCTTTGGTGCTGAAATAATAATGCAGCATCGTTCGACTAATACCCGCTTCTTCGGCAATCAAATTGGTTCTGGTTCCTTTAAACCCATTAGTATGAAAGACCTTTTCTGCAGCTAAGAGTATCTTTTCTTTGGTATCAGTATCAATTTTTGGCATTTTATAAACATTTTTGTCGAACAAAAGTGTAAAATAAAATTTAACTATGCAAGTTTTAGACGATTTTTTTATTTTGTTTAATCTTATTTTTAAAATCATTAAACAAAATGACAACTAAATCAAACCCATTCTGTTACCATTATTATTTATTAAAATGCTATTAAAAAACTCATTCAACACACTACTCGCGATAATATTTTAACACTTAAAACTTAAAAAAAGTATATGAATCCGAACGAAATTGTATTAGATACCCTATTCATGGATAACGATGTTTTGACATTCACAGACGATGAAATTGGTGATGACCACATTATGACTTCCGTTGAAACGCCTATGCACAACGCGGCTTTTGACCTAACAGATAATGAAAAAATGCACAAAATCGCTTATCACTTCAAGGAAATCATGCACACATTAGGGCTTGACTTGACGGATGATAGTTTGAAAGGAACACCTAATCGTGTAGCTAAGATGTACGTTAAAGAAATTTTTAGCGGCTTAAACCCCGCGAATAAACCCAAAATCGCTTTGTTCGACAATAAATATCAGTACAACGATATGCTTGTTGAGAAAGACATTACGTTTTTCTCAAATTGCGAACATCATTTTGTACCGATTATTGGCAAAGCACACATCGCGTATATGTCCAATGGTAAAGTTATTGGACTATCGAAGCTCAACCGTATTGTGCAATATTATGCTAAACGCCCACAGGTTCAAGAACGTTTGACGATGCAAATCGCCAAAGAATTACGCACCGCACTCGGCACGGACGATGTGGCGGTTGTCATTGATGCGAAGCACTTATGCGTGTCTTCACGCGGGGTGCAAGATGTGAATAGCAGCACCGTTACGTCCTATTATGGTGGAAAATTCAAGGATGAAGCCCGCAAAAGTGAGTTTTTGAAATACTTGCAGTTGTCGGCTGATTGAGTTTGAAAAATCCATTTTTTTGATAAAACCCTTGTGAAATGTATATTTCACAAGGGTTTTCCATTTAACCTTTCCAAAAGTTCCAACTTTTGGAAAGGTGTATAAAATAGCTGTATGACTAAAAATCACCGAAATAAGAAAATATACTGAGGGGGGTGTTTTATATTTACAAAAAATATAAAAATGATGAGAATAAAACTCTTTCTACCTTTAATGCTCTCAACGAGCCTTTCGACTGTTGCGCTCAACGGTCAATCATTCAACAACTTTCCTGTTTCGACCCAAAAACCACCTTTACATGGTCGGCATTGGATGGCTGTAACGGGCAAACCGTTGTCGGCAACCGCAGGCTCTATGATATTTGCCAAAGGTGGCAATGCTATTGATGCGGGTTGCGGCATGTTAGCCGCCTGTTGCACAATGTGGGACGTATTAAGTTGGGGCGGCGAAACGCAAGCCTTGATTTACAATCCAAAAACGAAAAAAGTCATCGCTATCAATGCTTTAGGTGTTGCACCAACGGGCGCAACAGCTGATTTTTTCAAAGGAAAAGGCATGAATTATCCGCCTGAATATGGACCTTTGGCAGCTGTTACGCCAGGTACACCAGGCGGATTGATGACCATGTTGGCGGAATACGGTACGATGAGCCTCAAAGAAGTTCTTGCGCCAGCGATGCAAATGGCAGAAGGTTATCCGATTGAAGCTCAAACGGCGAACTCGATTGAGCGCGGCAAAGATGAAATCAAAAAATGGCCCTATTCAAAAAAGGTTTTTCTAACTCATTTAGGCGAGAAACGCGAGGCTCCTGATGCGGGTGAAATCTTTGTTCAAAAAGATCTTTTAGCCACTTTACAAAAATTAGTCAATGCCGAACAAGACGCTTTGAAAAAAGGAAAATCGAGAAAAGAAGCCATTTATGCCGCTTATGACCTGTTTTACAAGGGCGAAATTGCCAAAGAGTTTTCTCGTGGCTGTCGTGAACAGGGTGGTTTGATAACAGAAGCGGATTTGGCAAATTGGAAAGTAAAAATCGAAGAGCCGATGATGACGAATTACAAAGGTATTGATGTCTATAAATTGCAACAATGGACGCAAGGACCTGTGATGCTTCAGACATTAAATATCCTTGAAAACTTTGATTTGAAAGGTATGGGTTATAATTCGACACGTTATATACATACGGTTTATCAAGCGATGAATTTAGCGTTTGCCGATCGAGATTTCTACTACGGCGACCCTGCTTTTGCCAATAATCAACAACCAATGAAAGGTTTGTTATCGAAAGAATACGCCAAAGAGCGCAGTAAATTAATCAATCCAGACCGCAACGATGCGAAAGCCGCACCGGGTGACCCCTATCCTTTTGAAGGCAAAATCAATCCGTTCACGGAAGTTTTGAAAAATTGGGGCAATGCGAGTATTGAAACCAAAGCAAATACCCCCCTCAGTAATCCGTTCTTAGAGGAATTTACGGCGGGCACAACATCCGTAGAAGCTGCTGACGAAGAAGGTTGGGTGATTTCGATAACACCGAGCGGTGGTTGGGTGCCAGCGTGCATTGCAGGTAATACAGGCGTGGGCATGAGCCAGCGGATGCAATCGTTTGTAACCAATGCAAAAGAAAGTCCTTTCAATGTCGTTGAGCCAGGCAAACGCCCGAAAGTGACTTTGACACCGAGCCTCGCTTTGAAAGATGGCAAGCCGTTTTTATCGTTTGCCAAACAAGCGGGTGATGAGCAAGACCAGTTATTGACGCAGTTTTTTCTCAACATGGTTGAGTTCAACATGACCGTGCAAGAGTCTTGTGAAGCACCGAGTTTCAAGACATATCAAATGTATTCGAGCTTCGGAAAGCATGATAAAGCGATTGGAGGATTGACTTTGAATGAGCAAACGCCGCCTTATGTCCGCAAAGATTTGAGCCGAATGGGTTATAAATTGAACTATCAAGAGCGCACGAGTGGTCCTATCAATGCCATTTATTTTGATTGGAAACACGGCAGTTTTTGGGGTGGTTCGAGTAATCATGGCGAGGATTATGGGATTGGTTGGTGATGGATTATGGACAATGAATGTTGAATAATGCCAAACGTAGGGTTCTACGTTTGGCATTATTCATTTTATACTGAGGGGATATAAATAATATTTTTGAAAAAACGGTTATTCAACAATTAAAATTCTGAAAAATCAACTTAATCCCTAATTTTATGTTTAAATTTGCGATAATCAATCCATTTATTCAAATTATAAATTAATAAACAATGATAGCAACTACCTTAGTCGCTCCCTCTGAAACCCAGTCGTGGCAAACAGACATTGAAAACGTCTTCAATGCCCAGAAAGCCAATCAATACGCCATTGGTGCAACAACGGCATCGGAACGTAAAGCCAAATTGAAAAAACTGTTAGCAACGGTTTTGAAATACAGAACAGAAATTCAAGAGGCGGGTTATGCCGATTTCAAAAAAGCCCCTGCCGAGGTAGATTTAACAGAAGTCTATGCCATGACTTCGGAATTGAAACAAAATATCAGCAACCTCGCCTATTGGATGAATCCTAAAAGTGTGGCAGTGCCATTGACGCAATGGGGTTCGTCTTCGACCATTCATTATGAGGCAAAAGGCGTTGTTTTAGTCGTTTCTCCGTGGAATTTTCCTTTTAATCTGACAATTGGACCTTTAGCTTCGGCTATTGCGGCAGGTAATTGTGTGATGGTAAAACCATCAGAAAACACACCTCATGCAGCCGCTTTGATGAAAAAAATGCTCGCCGAAGTGTTTCCAGAAAACGAAGTGGCGGTGTTTGAAGGCGAAGCAGAAGTCGCTCAATTCATTACAAAACTGCCTTTCAACCACATCTTTTTTACAGGAAGTCCAAGTTTGGGCAAAAAAGTGATGAAAGCGGCGGCTGAAAACCTCTGTTCTGTTACTTTGGAATTGGGCGGTAAATCGCCTGTGGTGGTTGACGAAACGGCTAATTTGAAAGTGGCGGCAAAACGTATTGCGTGGGCAAAATTTATGAATAATGGACAAGTTTGTATTGCACCCGATTATCTCTATGTCCACGACAAGGTGAAAGACGAATTTTTAAGCCATTTAAAACAAAGTATCAATGATTTTTATACAGATGCGCCTGAAAAATCGGAAGATTATAACCGCATCATCAACAGCAATCACTTCAATCGCATTGATGGTTATTTGAAAGATGCGAAAGCAAAAGGCGCAAAAGTGGAATTCGGCGGCGAAACAGACGCTTCGCAAAACTATATTGCACCAACCGTTTTGTCGAATGTTGCTGCCGATAGTGCGGTGATGCAAGAAGAAATTTTTGGTCCTATTTTGCCTTTATTGACATTTAGCGATGTTCAAACGGTTATTCAACACATTCAAGACAATGAAAAACCTTTGGCAATGTATATTTTTAGCCATAACAACAAAAATGTTGACAAACTTATCAAACAAACGCGGGCGGGCGCAACGGTTATTAACCACAATGCCTTGCATTTTTTCAATCAAGACTTGCCTTTTGGTGGCTCAAATAACAGTGGGATTGGCAAAGGTCACGGCAAATTTGGTTTTGAAGAATTTTCAAATGCCAGAGGTGTTTTGAAACAATGGGCTCCGTTCAGTTCCCTCGATATGCTGATGCCACCTTACACAGGTTTCAAGCAAAAAATCATTGATCTAACTATTAAATACCTTTAATCTAATGATGAAGTATGAATGATGAATATACGACCCCCTCAGTAAAAAAGTCGTCTTTTTCAACATTCATACTTCATCATTCATCTTTTATCATTCCAATATCTATGTTTAATTTATCTACTATTTTAGAGCATCACGCGCGCAACAACGCCTCGAAAGAAGCCCTCGTTTTTATGGATAGGCGTATGACTTATGGTCAACTCGATGCAGCAGCGAATCAAATTGCAAACGGTTTAACTTCTTTGGGCATTGGGCATGGCGATAAAGTCGCTTTGACGTGTGCCAATTTACCCTATTTTCCGATAATTTATTTCGGTATTTTGAAAGTTGGGGCAACCGTCGTACCCCTCAGTATTTTATTGAAAAAGAACGAAATTGCTTACCATTTACATGATTCTGATGCCAAAGCCTATTTCTGCTTTGTCGGAACGCCTGAAATTCCGATGGGCGAAGATGGTCATGCGGGTTTTACGATGACCGATTCGTGCGACCATTTTTTTATGATAACACCCGCACCAACTGACGCTTCACCTATTGTTGGCACTAAAACAATGGGTTCTTTGATGGCAGGACAATCGCCTGTGTTTGAAAGTTTTAGAACCGACCCGAACGACACAGCGGTTATTATTTATACATCAGGCACAACAGGTCGTCCAAAAGGGGCTGAATTGGCACATTCAAATTTGGTGTTCAATGCTATTTTGTCTGCCGATTTATGCAGCATGACCCCTCAGTCAAGGCAGGTTCTGGTGCTGCCTTTGTTCCATATTTTTGGACAAACGGTACAGATGTTGGCAGGTATTTATCGCGGTGCAACCACCTTTTTAGTGCCTCGTTTTGATGCGGGAACGATATTTACCCTCTTTCAAAATGAAAAAATTAACATCTTTGCAGGTGTTCCGACCATGTATTGGGGTTTATTAAACTATCCCGATGCTGATAAATTTGACTTAGAAACCATTAAAAAGAACTTAAAAATCTGCGCTTCTGGCGGTGCAGCACTGCCCGTGCAAGTGTTACAAGATTTTGAAGCCAAATTTAATGTGCCGATTATCGAAGGCTATGGTATGTCAGAAGGTTCGCCTGTTGTCACTTTTAATCAAGCCGATAGACCTCGCAAGCCTGGTTCGGTGGGTACACCTGTTTGGGGCGTTGAAGTTTGCATCATGGACGAAAGCGGCAAGAAATTAGCCAACAATGAAAAAGGTGAAATTTGCTATCGCGGTCACAATGTTATGAAAGGTTATTACAAACGCCCCGATGCCAATGCCGAAACCATTATTGACGGTTGGTTGCACTCTGGCGACATTGGTTACCGCGACGATGACGGCTATTATTTCATCGTTGACCGCACCAAAGACATGATAATCAGAGGTGGTTATAATGTTTATCCGCGTGAAGTCGAGGAAATGTTGATGCAACACCCTGCGATTTCGATGGTTGCCGTCATTGGCGTACCTGACAAACAATATGGTGAAGAAATCAAAGCCTATGTGGTTTTAAAACCTGATATGCAACTATCAGAGGAAGAACTTGTTATTTGGGCAAAAGAACAAATTGCGATGTATAAATACCCGCGCATCATCGAATTTGTGGCTTCGTTGCCGATAAGCGCATCAGGTAAAATTTTAAAACGTGAATTAAGAGCAAATTAAATGGTTGTATTGTTGTATGGTTTATTGACTCTTACCCATACAACAATACAGCGATACCTTAATACAATAAATCATACAACAATACAACAATTATGGATACAATCATCAATTATTTTACAACAATACCTGCTTCGCACCGCACCATGCTATTGGTTGGTGGCATTACTTTCTTTTGGATAATTGAAAGTGTCATACCGCTTTTTCAATTTAAGTACAACAAATGGAAACATGCGGGGACGAATATTTTTTTTACAATAACAACGATATTGGTCAATTTTCCTTTGGCATTTATATTGGTCAAGTCCGCAGATTGGGCACAAGCAGCTGATTTTGGTATTTTAAACTGGCTTCCATCTATGCCTTCATGGTTATTTGCCATCGTTGGTATGCTGTTATTAGATTTAATTGGGGCATATTTTGTGCATTGGACAGAGCATAAAGTCCGTTGGATGTGGCGTTTTCACCTTGTACATCACACGGATACGAATATTGATACCACCTCCGCCAACCGTCATCATCCAGGCGAAAGCGTTTTTAGGTTTCTTTTTACGACATTGGGCGTTGTCATTGCGGGTGCGCCCATGTGGTTGGTCTTTATGTATCAATTTTTTTCCGTTTTGTTGTCTCAGTTCAACCATGCCAATACTTTTATACCAAAATGGTTGGACAATGCTCTAAGTTGGGTCATCGTTACCCCCGATATGCACCACGTGCATCACCATTATGTGTTGCCTTATACCGATTCAAATTACGGCAATATCTTCTCGATTTGGGATAGGGTCTTTGGCACATTTATGACTTTAGACCGAGACAAACTCGTTTATGGCATTGATACTTATATGGATGAAGCGGAAAACGCCCATATTACACCACTTTTGAAGATTCCGTTTCAAGCGTATCGGAAGCCTGTAGGGGCGAAATTTGAGAAGGAGTAGAAATAGTACCCCCTCAGTATTTTACATTAAAAAACGAAAAACGAACCCATCATGATAAAACAAGCTATTGTCAAAAACATTTTATTTTCGGGTCTTATCGCAGGTACATTAGACATTTCGGCAGCCATTCTTCTTTTAGCAAACGGTAACGCTGGGGGTATACTCAAATATATTGCAAGCGGTGCATTTGGCAAAGACGCTTTTACAGGTGGTGATGAGATGCTTGTTTGGGGTACTTTTTTTCATTATCTTATTGCCATGAGTTTTGCTACTTTTTACTTTCTCATTTATCCTCATTTGCCTTTTTTAAGACAAAATAAATGGATAAACGCCTTATTATACGGCATATTCGTTTGGGCAACGATGAATTTATGGGTTGTGCCCATGTCCCACATCACACCTCGTGCTTTCAATTGGGTTTCTGCTTTGAAAAATATGGCAATCCTCATAGTGTGCATTGGTTTACCAATAAGTTTATTGGCTGATAGGTTTTACAAAGGTCAACGTTGAATAAATGTTTAATATTTGAAAGGTAGTACCCCCTCAGTAAAAGTTTATTCGAAAACATTTTTGAGCAACAATGGCGGAATATCTGATTGATAAGGATGATTTATCGGTTTTGAAATAACCTTTAATTCCTTATTTAGGGTTTGATTGTTAAGTTATTTCTACTAAAAAACAATAAAAGGGCTACTTTTGGAGGCGATTAGTTTATTTATAAACAAAATTTAATTTTCAAACATGACAAAATTACCCGAACCATCGAAATTGTCAAGTCTTCAATTAGAACTATTGAAGATTTACACATATAGCCCTTCCGATGATGAATTGTTGGAAATAAAAGACCTTCTAGCTCAATATTTTTCAAATAGATTGGAAAGTAATATGGCGAATTGGGCTGTTGAGAACAATATTACAAACGAGGATTTAGATAAATGGCTTGAAGATGACAACCAATAATCTAAAAGTTATATTGGATACAAATGTGTTTTTGGTTTCAATTTTACCACATCATAAATACTTTTGGATATATGAAACACTGCGTGAAAAAGAATATGATTTATTGATTTCTAACGAAATTTTAAGCGAATATTATGAAAAACTTACAGAAAAGTACGGTTTAGAAAACACAAATAACGCTATTGAAGTCCTTTTAACTTCTACTAATGTACATCTTATTTCTCCAAGCTACCGCTTTACGCTCATTAAAGATGATTCTGACGATGATAAATTCGTTGATTGCGCTGTTGCGGGTAATGCTGATTTCATTGTTTCGCATGATAGACATTTTGACATTCTTAAAAGTATCGTATTTCCAAAAGTAAACGTTATCAAAATTCTTGAATTTAAAGAGATTTTAGACCGCAGACATCACCGAATTTAATTCAACTTAAAGCCTTTTGAGTCAAACGCTCAAAAGGCTTTTTTGCTCCAAAATACTGAGGGGGTATTTTTTATAAAACAAAAAATATAATTTTGTCTTTTGTTTCTAAAAACAAAAGTTTTAAAAAAACGTAATCCAATTATAAAACAATATGGCAACGTTACAAAAAGTCAATCGTTTTTTTTCCCTCATTAAAGAATCCTTGAACGGCGAACAACAAGACTACACACAAGGCAGTATCAGAAAAGCCGTCTTTTTATTGGCGGTACCCATGATATTGGAGTTGAGTTTAGAAAGCGTTTTTGCCGTTGTGGATATGTTTTTTGTGGGGAAATTGGGTCAGAATGCCATTGCAACAGTCGGTTTGACGGAATCCGTAGCGACGATTGTTTATTCCCTTGCGATTGGATTGAGTACGGCAGCAACGGCTATCGTGGCGCGGCGCATTGGTGAAAAAAATCCTGAAGCGGCGGCTCATGCGGGTGCACAATCCATCATTATTGTCACCATTGCAACAGCAATAGCGAGCACTGTTGGCGTATTCTTTGCGCCTGATATTTTATCTTTTATGGGTGCAAGCCCTGAGGTTGTTGCCGAAGGCGCTGTCTTTACACGCATCATTTTGGGTTGTAGCGGTGCGATTATGTTTCTTTTTCTTATCAATGGTATTTTCAGAGGTGCGGGTGATGCGGCTATGGCGATGCGCAGTCTTTGGATTGCGAGCATCATCAACATCTTTCTTTGTCCTATTTTTATTAATTTTTGGGGTTTAAAAGGGGCAGCAATTGCGACTGTGATTGGTAGAAGTACGGGCGTTTTGTATCAATCTTATCATTTGTTTAAAGGCAGTGGTATGTTGACTTTTGAGGCGCGGCATTTTAAAATGGATATGACACTTATCAAATCCATCATTCATATTGCTTGGCCCGCTACATTTCAATTCATCATTGCGAGTGGGAGTTGGATAATATTGGCAAAATTGGTCGCTGAAACGGGTGGCACAACTGCTTCGGCAGGTTATCAAATTGCGATTCGCAACGTCGTGTTTTTTATTCTACCTGCTTGGGGATAAAGCAATGCGGCAGCGACTTTAGTTGGTCAAAACCTTGGAGCAAAGGAGTTTTATCGCGCCGAACAGAGCGTTTTGATTGCCACAAAATACAATGCGATTTTTATGGGCGCAGTCATGGTGCTGTTTGTCTTTTTCTCAAATCCGATTATTCGTATTTTCACACAAGACGAAGCCGTTGTGCATTATGGTGCTTTGTCCCTACAAATCATGGGTGCGGGCTATATTTTTTATGGCATCGGCATGGTGATGGCGCAATCGCTGAACGGTGCAGGCGACACGCGTACACCGACAATTATCAATTTTGTCTGTTTTTGGGTATTTCAAATCCCTTTTGCTTATTTTTTGGCGAAAAGATTGGATTGGAAAGCAACGGGTGCATTTATTGCGATTCCTATTGCAGAATCGTTGATTGCGCTGTTGGCGTGGTATTATTTCAAAAAAGGGAATTGGAAAGAAGTGCAGGTTTAAGCTAAAATACTGAGGGGGTAACACGACGGTCAGCAAAAAGGAGGTATAAAAATTTCTTAAACATCTTGTCACAACTAAAGAATAAAATTTTGTAAAACTGAAGTCTTTCCTAATAAATAAAAACTATATTTGGTGTTTAACCTCAAAAATAATCTAATCTTTAAACAGACATGTTTCTTTATGTAAAAAGATGGCCTGTTTTGGCTGTAAAATTTGTATTTTACCATTTCCTTATATTGCTTATTGGCGTTAAAATACAGATTAATGAAATTTAGAATTTCGTAAATCATAGGGGTGCTCGTTCCTTAATCCGTAAATAATTCACCCAATTTTAAAAAAACATTTATGTCTATAAAAGTCGCTCTTTCACACAAAACAAAATATAAGTTTGATAGAACAGTCGGTTTGTCGCCACATGTTTTTAGGCTGCGTCCTGCGGCACATTCAAGGACGGCAATAGAGGGTTATTCATTCAAAATTTATCCCGAAAACCATTTTATAAATTGGCAGCAAGACCCATTTGGTAATTTTTTAGCCCGCGTCGTATTTCCAGACAAAATCAATGAGTTACACGTTGAAGTCGAGGTTATTGCCCGTTTGCAAGTCATCAATCCTTTTGATTTTTTTGTAGAAGAATATGCTGAAAAATTTCCTTTCGCTTATGATGACATACTCAAAAAGGAGTTGACAGCTTACTTAGAACCCGATGAAGCAGGGTCACAATTGATGACTTTTGTTGAAAAAACTAAAATTGAAAAGCCTTTACGCATCGTTGATTTTTTGGTCGGTGTCAATACGAAAGTTTCTCAAGAAATCAATTACAATATCCGAATGGAAGTAGGTGTGCAAACCTGCGAAGAAACTTTGACCCAAAGAAATGGCTCTTGTCGAGATTCTGCTTGGTTGATGGTGCAAATATTAAGGCATCATGGTTTAGCAGCGCGATTTGTCTCGGGTTATTTGGTGCAATTGACACCGGATATAAAATCCTTAGACGGTCCTTCTGGTCCTGAAAAAGATTTTACAGATTTACATGCTTGGGTTGAGGTGTACGTGCCGGGTGCAGGTTGGATTGGATTAGACCCGACTTCGGGACTTTTTGCAAGCGAAGGGCATATTCCATTGTGTTGCACGCCGCATTATTCGAGTGCGGCACCTGTCACAGGGGCAACAGATGTGTGCAATGTTGAATTTGAATTTGAAAATAATGTTTTTAGAATCCATGAAGACCCACGTGTCACAAAGCCTTATACTGAGGGGCAGTGGGATAAGGTCATGCAAGTCGGTGATGCCGTCGAAAAGGATTTACAAGACAATGATGTGCGCCTGACAATGGGCGGCGAGCCGACTTTTGTTTCTATTGATGATTTTGAATCAGCGGAATGGAATTCGACAGCGGATGGACCTTTGAAGAGAAAATTAGCCTATAATTTGGCTTTAAGACTTAAAAATAGGTTCGCTCATGGTGGTTTAATGCACTTTGGACAAGGCAAATGGTATCCGGGAGAGTTGTTCCCGCGTTGGCAGTATGGTTTACTTTGGCGTAAAGATGGTTTACCAATTTGGAAAAATGAGGCGTTAATTGCTAAAGAAGATGAGACAAAATATACTTTCAGCGAAGCCGAAAAGTTTAGTTTTGAATTAACAAAATACCTCGGTATTGATACCGCTAATGTATTGCCTGCTTATGAAGACCCGATTTATTGGGCATTGGAAGAAGGCAAATTGCCTGTCAATGTTGACCCATTAGCTTTTAATTTAAAAGATTCGGTTGAAAGGCAAACATTGAGTAAATTGCTTGAAAAAGGGCTGAATAATCCCGCAGGTTTTGTGTTACCGATAAAATGGGATGAAAGAACAGACAATTGGATCAGCTGTTTCTGGGAGTTTAGACGGAACAATTGTTTCCTTATTCCAGGCAATTCCCCTATGGGTTTGCGGTTGCCGTTGAAAGCCTTACCTGCCATTTCGAAAAAGAAAAAAGAAAAAGTCATTGAGCGCAGTCCATTTGAGGAATTACAACCTTTGAACGAATATGCGACGAGCGTTTCAGAAAGATATGGCAAAATTGCGCCACTTTATACCCCCCCTCAGTATAAAACCTTGGATGAAGAGGGAAAAGATGACGAAGATGATTTATTATTTGAATTGCCGATTTTCACGACCGCTTTGACGGTCGAAGAAAGAGACGGCATTATCTATGTTTTCCTACCACCAACGGAGTTTTTTGAGCATTATTTGGATTTAATCGCTTCGGTGGAAGCCACTGCGGAAAAATTACAGCTGCCTGTTCGGATTGAAGGCTATACGCCGCCCTCAGATTATCGCGTTGAAAAACTCAATGTTACACCTGACCCAGGGGTTATTGAAGTCAATGTGCATCCTGCAAAATCATGGCAGGAGTTAGTGGATAATACGAATGCGCTCTACGAAGAAGCCTTTTTATCGCGATTAGGTACTGACAAATACATGACCGATGGGCGCATTACAGGCACAGGTGGTGGCAATCACATTACCATTGGTGGCGCAAAACCTGCGGATAGCCCTGTACTGCGCAGACCCGATTTGTTGCGCAGTTTGTTAACTTATTGGCAGCATCACCCTGTTTTGAGTTACCTGTTTTCAGGCCCATTCATCGGACCCACAAGTCAAGCACCGCGCCTTGATGAAGGGCGTGACGAAAGGCTTTATGAGCTTGAAATTGCTTTCGCTCAAATTCCTGAAAATAAGGAAGTGCCTTTTTGGATGGTGGATAGAATTTTTAGAAACCTTTTGGTGGATATTACCGGCAATACGCATAGAACGGAATTTTGTATTGATAAACTCTATTCTCCCGATTCCTCAACAGGCAGATTGGGCATTCTGGAATTTAGGGCTTTTGACATGCCGCCGCACAAGCAAATGAGTCTTGTGCAAACCCTTTTAATCCGTGCTTTAATCGCTAAATTTTGGAAAGAACCTTATAAGAAAAAATTGATTCGTTGGGGAACGGAATTGCATGACAAATTCCTTTTGCCCGATTTTGCATATTTGGACATGATTGATGTCATAAATGACTTAAAATCAGTGGGTTATGCGTTTGATATATCGTGGTTCGACCCATTCTTTGAGTTCCGTTTTCCGCATTATGGCAATATCAGCATTGATGCTTTGCAGCTTGAATTGCGTTTGGGCATCGAGCCGTGGCACGTCTTGGGCGAGGAATTATCGAATACAGGCACAGCCCGTTTTGTGGACTCTTCGTTGGAACGTTTGCAAGTAAAAGTACGTGGTTTTGTGGAAGGTCGTCATATTTTAGTGTGTAATGGTTGCCGCGTGCCGTTGCGTTCTCTTGGCGTAAAAAGCGAATATGTGGCAGGTATTCGCTACAAAGCATGGAATCCACCATCGGCTTTGCACCCAACCATTAATGCCGATGCGCCTTTGGTTTTTGACATTATTGATACTTGGAACAATCGTGTTTTAGGCGGTTGCACTTACTTCGTCTCACATCCGGGTGGTTTAAGTTATGAAACCTATCCTGTCAATGCGTATGAAGCTGAATCCCGTCAAATCAGTCGTTTTTGGGGCTTCGGTCATACGCCGAACGCAGATTTAGAATCGGCAGAATTTGTTAAAAATACGCCGACCATTTCGCGTTTTGTAGCTATGAATAAAAAGGATGTCAAAGTAGATACACCAATAGAACTCATCAATCCAGAGTACCCAAATACGCTTGATTTAAGGAAATTTTGGAAAGCCAGATAAAATGAAGTTGAAACATAAAATAAGCCATTAACTTATGAAAAATTACTGAGGGGGGTATTTTATACATCATTGTTGTAAAAATTAGAATGAAAAACATCAATTTTGAATTTAGTGTCTATCTTGTTCCACATAAAGGCATGGTTTCAATTTTTTTTTAAAGGGACAAAAAGAATGTATGTGAATATTACAAGTGACTTACTTCAGAACTATCACGCTCAAATAAACGGCTTAGATGAAGTTTTAAATAAAGACGGCTCAATAAAACCCCATTGGCAACAACTGTTCAATAATATGAATGCCATGGGTTTGAACGAATTGAGTAATAGGGGTACAGATATATTATCGCAACTTCAAGAAAATGGAGTAACCTACAATGTTTACGACAGCTCCGATGGTCGAAATAGACCTTGGAAACTCGACCCAATTCCTTATCTGATTGAACAAAAAGAATGGGAAGGCATATCGAAAGGGTTGATACAAAGAGCCAGATTATTAGATGCCATTTATAAGGATATTTATGGCCCGCGCAGTCTCATCAAAGCAGGAATACTACCCGCTCATGTCGTTTATGGTAATGAAGGCTTTTTTCCGCAATGTTTCGATGTCAAAATACCCGCTGACAATCAATTGATTATGTGTGCAATTGACTTCGCACGGGGGCCCGACAACCGCATGTGGATTTTAGACAGCCGAACGCAATCGCCTTCGGGTTCGGGTTATACGATTGAAAACCGTCGGATTATCAGTAAGTATGTACCCGAATTGACGAAGGGCTTGTCACTCAATCGGTTATCACCTTTTTTGAATAAATTTCAAAGCTCTATTTCAAAACTGTCCAACAGTAAAAGCGGACAACCTAATGTCGTTTATTTGACTCCGGGTCCACAAACCGAAACGTTTTATGAACATACTTTTATCGCTGCCCACTACGGATATACGCTTGTCATGGGCGATGACCTCATGGTGAGAGACGGCAAAGTATGGCTAAAATCCATTTCTGGACTTGAACAAGTTGATGTCATCGTCAGAAGGGTTGACGACGAGTTTTGTGACCCACTCGAATTGCGCGAAGATTCGCATCTCGGCGTTCCAGGTCTGTTGCAAGCCATGAGACAGGGCAATGTCGTTGTTATTAACGCACCAGGCGTTAGTGTTCTTGAAAATCACGCCATTCAGCCTTTTATGGAAGGCGCTTGTCAGCACTTTTTTAAGGAAGACTTGTTATTGCCAAATATCGCTACATGGTGGTGTGGGCAAAAAAAAGAACTCGATTTTGTACTCAATAACCTGAGCAGACTCGTTATTAGGAAAGCGACAGGTAGAGAAAGACATCGTTCCATTTTTGCCCGAACGCTCACCCGCGAGCAGCTATTTGAGTTGAAAGCTAAAATATTAGCCAATCCAGAACAATATGTCGCGCAACAGGAATCCACACTCAGCACAGCCCCAAGTTTGGTCAATGGTCAAATTGTCCCCCGATTGTCTGTTACAAGAGCGTTTTTAGTGTCCGATGGCAGCGATTATTTTGTTATGAACGGTGGGTTGACCCGAAGTTCAGCCGATCCTAATTTTTTCATTATTTCAAACCAATTGGGTGGTATCTCAAAAGACACATGGATTGTGTCCGATAAGCACCCCCTCAGTACCGAACGCCTTGTTTTAAATACCAATAAAATTGACATCAAGCAATCAACCCTGCCCAGTCGCAGCGGTGAGAACCTATTTTGGGCGGGTAGATATTGTGAACGTATTTTGGTAACAGCCAAAGCTATTAATCTCGTTATAAACGCCTTGCAAGACAATGTCACTTTGGGCAGTGGCTCCAAATCTGAACATCATGCTGTGTTATTGAAAGCATTATCGCACATGACACTGTATTATCCAGGATTCTTAGAAGATAAAGCGCACATACATCCCTATACGGGCATTATGACAATTATCAGTGACCCTCAAAATTCGAGCAGCCTAAACAATACCATACAGGGGTTTATACGTAGTGTGACCGCCGTGAACGATAAATGGAATCACGAAACGCGAACTTATATCAATTCTATTGAATTTAACGCTTCTCTATTTCACACCATTAATGAAGGTGCACCCAATGGCATTAAAAAGCTGATGGGTAAACTGCAACGCAGGTTGTTTTCATTTTATGGTATTTTTGCCGAAAGTTTCCCAAGAGATATGGGCTATTACCTATTTGAATCCGGGAAATTGATAGAGCGAATTTTGGCTCAAACAAGCCTAATAAGATCTGTTTTTAATTATAAATATGATGCAGCGACTGAAAAAGAATTGATTGAAGCGATATTGATTAATCACAATCTTTTGGTGCATTACAGACAACGCTATAAGTCCTCTGTTAACCTTGAAACAACGTTGGATTTGATACTTTTAGATGAAAAACTGCCTTATTCCCTCGGCTTTATGGTTGGTAAATTGGCTGAATTCGTGGACAAACTGCCCGATAACAACTATTCCGAACGCATGTCACCTGTGGCGAAATTATTATTAGAAGCACAAACGAAATTAAGGTTAGCCAATCTTGAAACCCTGACCATCTATGATGATGATGACCATAGACTCTTCAACTTAGATGCTTTGTTAGCCAGTATTTTTACGCTGATTTCGGGTGTAACAGAACTCCTGACCAACCAATATTTTTCACATGCCGTTTTACAACATTCATTGCAAAAATATCAAGCAGAAAACGATTTGAAGACCGATGACATATAATTTAAAACATAAAACGAAATACGATTATATCAGTCTTGTTAATACTTATCATGGTATGGCTTGTCTCAAACCCCTCAGTAATGAAAGACAAAATTGCCGTGATTTTAAGATAAATATCACACCCGATTCGGCGGACATCATCGAACGGGTAGATTATTTTGGCAATACGTTGCATTATTTCTCAATCAATACGCCCCATAAAACACTCATTGTCGAAGCCAATAGTATTATTGAGAGTCATTTTACGAATTTGTCCCTTTTAAACCTCAATATGTGTTGCGCTGACGCTGTCGCTTTTTTTGAACATAATAGAGATATTAAAAACGATTTATGGTCGTATTTCATAAAAAGTGCTTTCATAAATTGGGACGATGAAATAAAGGAGTTTGCTCAAATCTCATTCAGAGATGACCTGCCGTTGTATGAATGTGTCCAAAATCTGTGTCATCGCATCTTTACGGAATTCAAGTTTGACCCCGCTTATACCGAAGTCAATACGCCCATTAAAGTGGTTTTAAGAGAAAAAAAAGGAGTTTGCCAAGATTTTTCTCATTTAGCCATTGCGTGCATTCGGAGCATGGGTTTTGCCGCCCGATATGTGAGTGGTTATTTAGAAACGCTACCACCGCCTGGAAAACCTAAAATGCAAGGCTCTGACGCGTCTCATGCCTGGATTTCGGTTTATATTCCCGAAGCGGGTTGGTGCGAATTTGACCCAACCAATAATATCGTTCCTCAAGAAAGGCATATCGTTACGGCTTACGGACGGGATTATGCGGATGTTGTGCCTTTAAAAGGCATCATTTTCAGCACAGGTGGGCATAAATTGAAAGTAGATGTAGATGTGATTCCGATTCTTGAATAAAAGACGTACCCCTCAGTATTTGGTATATCTAAAGCCTATAATTGGCAATTTTATAGCACACATACTGAGGGGGTATTAAAATTGGA
>JAYTUR010000265.1:0-2241 GCA_043744475.1 Saprospiraceae bacterium
CTGAAACGAGTTGCCATTCTGACATATCGAGTTCTGGGAAAAAAATATCCCCCTCAGTATCTAAATCTACTTCAGTCAAATAGAGTTTATCCCAAAGCTCAACGGATTGTTTGTAAATCTCACCGCCACCTATAATAAATACCTCTGGTTCACCATTTGATTCAGCCATTTTTAAACCCTCAGCAATAGAATTAACCATCAAACAGCCAGAAGCGATATAAAAAGGGTTGCGCGTAATAACAATATTGGTGCGTTTCGGCAAAGGACGACCGATACTCTCAAAACAGTTGCGCCCCATGATGATGTGATGATTAACGGTTGTACGTTTGAAGTAAGCGAAGTCGGCGGGCAAATACCAAGGTATTTCGTTGTTTTTACCGATGACCCCATTTTTGGCGCAAGCCACAATAGCGGAAATTGTCATAAAATATTGATTATTACCATTTTAGTTGTATTTTAAAGTTCAAAAGTAAAAAAGCTGTTTGACAATAACAAAGTTTTGACCCCCTCAGTATCAGAAAAGTTTGAAGCATTTGGTTTTCTTAAAAAGCAGAGATAGCTTTACAGCCACATCTTAATATTTTTCTAAAATTCAAGAAATGAACACTTTTGCAGACAAAATCATCGCCTTCAACGAGCAAGTTGAGTTCAAAGGTCAATTGCCCGAAGGCATCAGAATTATGAACCCTTTCAAGGAAAATCCAGAGATTTTAACTATTTCAAGCGCATTTTACAAGAAGTTTTACAACGATAATCAACAACGCCACTTGATTTTAGGCATTAATCCAGGTCGCTTCGGTTCGGGCGTTACAGGCGTGCCCTTTACAGATTCGCATCGTTTGAAAATTGAATGTGAGCTACCTTATTCGGGCAAAGATACTTATGAACCGTCTTCCGTTTTTGTCTATGATATGATTGATAGTTTTGGTGGTGCTAAGGCTTTTTATCAGCATTTTTATATCCATTCCGTTTGCCCTTTGGGTTTTACGTCCTTAAATGACAAGGGAAAAGAGGTGAATTACAACTATTATGACAGCAAAAAACTGACTGATGCAGTCTATGATTTCATGGTTTGGAATATCGAAACGCAAATTTCAATGGGTGTGAATATGGACGTGTGTTTTTGTTTCGGAACGGGGCAGAATGAAAAGTTTTTGACGAAATTGAATGACAAAATGTCTTTTTTTTTAAAAATTGTGGCTTTGGAACACCCACGTTATATAATGCAGTACAAATCGAAGACGAAACAAACGTATATAGATAAATATGTGTCAGCTTTTACAGCCGTTTTATAAAACACTATAATTTTCCTTTTCAAATACCAATTAAACGACTGCGACTTTGTTACTTTGCGAAAATTTTGACAATATGAATGAAAAGACGAAACTTTGGTTCAAGCGAATCGGCATTGGCGGCTTCCTTTTTTTTCTTGGAAAAGGGATAGTTTGGCTCATTGTTTTAGGATATGCCGGCAAATGTGCCATGGGATAAAATGTTGAAAAAGAACACTTTAGATATGAAAATAATTCAAGCTACTCTCGAACACCTCGACGAAATCGTACCTCTTTTTGAAGCCTATCGTGTCTGGTATAAAAAACCAGCCAATGAGTTGAAAACGCGACAGTTTTTGACAGAACGTATTTTGAAGCAAGAAAGCATCATTTTTATTATTTATACTGAGGGGGGGCTTGCAGTTGGTTTTACGCAAACATATCCGATTTTCAGTTCCACGCGTTTGGGTCGTTTGTGGTTGTTGAATGACCTTTTTGTTGCGCCTGAAGCACGAGGCAATGGTTTTTCAGTGGCATTGATTGAACATGTAAAGGAAATGGCGCAAAAAACAGGCGCAGTCGGTGTCATTCTTGAAACGGATAAAACCAACGATATTGGTAATAAATTGTATCCGCGAACAGGATTTGAATTGTCGAACAAAACACAAAATTATTACAATTGGGATAACCCCGATTTTGTTATTTAAAAAATATAAATTTTGAAATATATAGCAAAAACTTTTGCAGGGCTTGAAGGCGTCCTCGCCAAAGAAATCGAAAGCATCGGTGGTGAAAACATCGAACTGACCAAGCGTGGTGTCATCTATGAAGGTGACCAACAGCTTTTGTATCGCTCAAACCTCGAATTGCGAACAGCCTTGCGGATTTTGATGCCCATTCATACCTTTCATGCGCCAAATTTGGATACTTTTTACAAAAGAATCAGAGAGATAGAGTGGTGGAAGTACAT
>JAYTUR010000266.1:0-8653 GCA_043744475.1 Saprospiraceae bacterium
CCCCATTGCCTTCTGATATATCGTTGTAAGTCAAGCGTTTTCTCATTGAACTTACCTTTTAGCATCGGCATGTCATCTACGAATTGCGTGATTTGGTAGCTCAATATGAGGATGATAGAACAGCCCACAACGGCTAAAAATATAACGCTGATGGATGTTGACAACCATCGAGGAAACCTATATTTCTCCATAAAATTACTGAGGGGTAGTACAATGAAAGCAAAGATGACGGAGAACGTCAGGGGGATGAATACATCTTGTGCTTGAATTAAGATGAAAGATCCAAGTATCGTAAATAGTAAGATAAAAGTTGACTGCGTTAAAAAGCTTTTCGTTATCATTTTTTCTATTTATAAGTGATTATTTTTTTTGATAAAAATATTAAAACGTAGTTTATGTATAAGGACATTAGGGTCAAAAAAAGACAATATTCCCCAAAGCGAGTATTTTTATCTACATAATTTTCCAAAATGGACTGGTATAGTTCTTTTGAATTTAATAGCAGAGATATTTTTAAATCATTCAAAAGCAATTAACTATGAAAAAGATACTTTTTGCAACCGTAATTTCAACTATTTTTATTTCGCTGACTTTTATGTCTTGTAGTAATGAACCACCTAAAAGTGAGTTGGAAAAAAAATCTGAAAATTTAGCAGAAGCCGCAAAAGATTTAGGTAAAGAAGTCGGTCAATCAGGTCAACAAACTGGAGAAGACATAAAAAATTCGGCTCATGGCTTACAGAAAGACATCGCCGAAGCGCGCAAAAATCTTAAAGAAGATATAAACAGCACCATCTCAAATATAAATAAAAAAATTGAAGAGACGGATAAGAAGATGGATAAAGCAGCTAAAAATCAAAAAGCGGCTTGGGAAAAAGAAAAAAAAGACTTGATAGCCGCACGTGAGCGACTGAATGAAAGCCTAAAAGATGTCGGTAATGATGTCAAAACGAGTTGGGATTCATTCGCCATTAATGTGAAACGGACTTTAAAAGAAGTCAATTATCAATTGAATCAATAAAAATAAACACCATGAATAAGCATTCATTAGTCACAAGGTCAACACTGGTATTGAATTTCATCTGTTTTATCGGCATGTTGTTCATCAATTATCAGTCTTTTATGGGTCAAATCAATGACGTGACTATCAGTGAGTCATTTGATAAATATAATAACTTATTTACCCCTGCACCCATTACCTTTTTCGCTTGGGGTATTATTTATTCAGCACTTTTGGTGTTCATTCTTTGGCAGTTAAAATCGGTGTTTTCCAAAACCATAAAACCAGAAGTTTATATGGTTACATCGAAGACGAGTATGTTGTTTGTCCTGTCTTGTATTTTTAATTGCGCTTGGATACTCGCATGGCAGTATGATAAAATGCTGTATTCGACAGTTATGATGGCGGGGCTTTTGTGGACGCTTATTAAAATTAATCGGCGCATCAGTTTCGATTTAACGGCGACCCCTCAGCATCTTTCGTTTTTGAAAATACCTTTTGGTCTGTATTTAGGGTGGGTTTCAATCGTCATGATTAGCAATGTTGCGGCTTATTTGACTAAAATTGAATGGCATGGCTTCGGCATTGACCCTCGGTTTTGGCAAATGTCCATGGTACTTTTCGCTTCGCTCATCGCTTGTTGGAGTGTCATCAAACTTAATAATGTAGCTTATGGGCTTATTGTTTTATGGGCACTCGGTGGCATATTGATGGTTCGATTAGCAGACGCTATACCATCATTGTCCATGAATTTGCTTGTTACATTGTGTGCGTTGTTGGTCTTATTCACTACACTTAACCGCACAAAGTATTGGGCAGTCTAAAAAAGGTTTATAGTAATTTGTTCAATAATGCTGTCCGTTTTCAATGATTACATTGAAAGCGGATTTTTTTTAAGACCTAAATTGGAGAAATAAGATAGACGAATTGGGGAAATATTTCCCCAATATGCCCCACAAAGTCTTTTTACTGAGGGGGTACAATGACGTGGCAAGATTTTTTCAGATAGTATTATAAATCACTAATTAATATATTTTAAAAACTAGAAAAAATGAAAAAAGTAATCGTAGTAATCCTCATGTTCGTAATGACTTCAATGTCAACACAAAACCTACAAGCACAAGTTAGCATTCGGGGTGGTATCAATATTGCCAGCATGTCTGCCAATGCCACCGAAAAAAACTATAATGATTATGAGAATCAATCCATTTTTGGTTTTCAACTCGCACTCGCCATGCCTTTTAAGGTATCAAACAACGTTGCGATTCAACCTGAAATAGTCTTTATTCAAAAAGGCGGTAAATCACAATATGTGACGAACGAAAACAATAAGTACATTTCGACCTTTACTTCAAACTATATTGAAGTACCCGTCTCGTTAAAATTGGGTTTGGGCAATACTTCGGGTGGCGGCATTGGTTTTTATGTTCTCGGCGGTCCTTATGTCGGCATTGCGTTGAATGGCAAGTACAAAAATGAGTTAACACTCTTGGGCGCGACTTCTACGTCTGAAAAAACAGTGGATTATTCAAGCGATTCTAATCAAGAAAAGCGGATTGATTGGGGTGTTAACGTCGGTGCAGGTCTGTCTTTGGGCAAAATGTATCTTGAAGGTCGTTACAATTTGGGTATCAATAACCTATTGGACGACAATGCAACGAATTCAAATACCAATGCACCTTATCGTCGCAACAGAGGCATCGGTTTGACTGTTGGACTTCATTTCTAAATCTAATTGAACACAAAGGGCTGTCTCAAAAACTAAATCCAAGTATTTATTAGCAGAGTTTTAATTATGACGGGGTGATAGATATCACCTCGTCATTTTGCATTGATTAAATATGTGGCTTTTTAGTCCTTATACTGAGGGGGACATCTTTGCCTTATTCCAACAAAACCAAGCAGCAGCAACGTCTTCAAGAGCAATGCCTAAAGATTCAAAAACAGTCCTTTGATGCACGTCAATCATAGAAAGATTGGTCAAAACATCGTGAATATCGGCTTTTATGATGTCCGAAACCGTGTGTTCTGCCGTTGCTGCTAAAATAATATCACCTGCTTCATGCGTGGCGGATGCGTAACTATCCACATACACATCGGATTGCAAAATGATGTCGCTGTCCAATTCCCGTCTATCTTTTGAGCAAGCACCAACGGCATTGATATGTACATGCGGTTGAAGCCAATCGTTATAAATCACAGGATTTGAGGCAGACGTAACGGTGCAAACAATATCGGCATCTTCTACCGCTTCTTCGGCACTTGCACAGGCTTGAATACTGAGGGGGTATCTTTCTGAAACTTTATTGACAAACGCTTGTGCATTATCCTTATTTGGACTCCAAACAGTTACATTTTTAATATTTCTGACCAAAAGAATGGCTTCGAGATGTTTTTCCGCTTGAACACCGCTGCCAATTAAGCACAACGTTTCTGCTTCTTTTATTGCCAGTAAATCAGTCATCAAAGCACTCACTGCCGCCGTTCTGATGGCGGTAATACTGTCCGCATCGAAGCTCGCAAGCAGTTGTCCCGTCTCCGTTTCAAACAAATTGACGATGCCTTGATGCGAACTCAAGCCTTTTTTATAATTATCAAAAAACACACTCAATACTTTAACGCCCATAACTCCATAAGGCTTAATGTAAGCAGGCATCAAACCCATTAAGCCCGAACCATTGGGCAGTGATATGATGTTCCGAAGTGGATTCAAGGTCTCTTCTGCTAAATTCAATGAAAAAACGGTGCGCATGACGTTAATACACTCTTGCATGGACAGCAGTTTTTCGATTTGTTTGTCATCAAAAAAGGTCATTATTATTGTTTTAAGTGTCTAAGTAAGGCGAATATAACACATTCAGCAGTACAAAACTTCAAGATATTTCACGTCTTTGACCTTTCTATCATAAAACTTTATACCTTCGCCGCCGATAATGGTTGTCTCACCTCAAAGCGAGATATTAAAAGGGAATTTGGTGAAAATCCAAGACTGTTCCCGCAGCTGTAAGTTGGTTTTGAATCTATTTTTTAGGTTTATCAAACACTTTTTATCATTTATGTCACTGTTTAAAACCCTTTTTTACTGAGGGGCCCTAAATGGGAAGACGATAAAAAGCCACCGAGTCAGAAGACCTGCCACAATCCTCACGAATTCAAAACCTGCGGGAAAACAGGAATGAGTGTTTCAATGTTGTATTGATGTATGGTTGTGTAGCAACCATACATCAATACAACATTAAAACCATTCAACAATACATTCCTGTTTCCTGTGGGTGATTTAAGTTCGGGCAAAAAACTTATTTATTCACCAATTTACTTAGTTTTTATGAAAAACACCTTGATTTGGGCAATTGTCATTGCCTCAACTACTTTTATCGTGTCTTGTGGCAAAGACACTGAAACCACAGCCGCCCAACCTTTTCAAAACGGCATTTTTATTACTCACGAAGGCGCATTTTCAGGCGGTACAGGTACTGTCAGTTTCTACACCCGCACCGTTGGCGGTCTCAAAAACGACATTTTTGGCAGTGAAAACGGTGGTGCAGCGATTGGCAATATTTTGCAATCTATGTCTGTCGCTAACGGTAAGGCGTATTTGGTTGTCAACAACGCCAATAAGTTGATGGTGGCAGATGCCAATACCTTTAAGTTTCAAGACTCTATCGTTGGCACGACTTTGCCGCGTTATTTGCTCAATATTGACGACAAAAAAGCTTTTGTTAGCGAATGGGGCGCGAATGGCGTTGTTGGAGCGGTCAAAGTACTGGATTTGACGACTAAAAAATTCACCAAAACGATTGCTACAGGCAAAGGCGCAGAGCGTTTATTGCACGTCGGCACGGCTGTTTGGGCAGTCAATAATGGTGGCTTCGACAAGGACTCGACGGTGGTGATTATTGACGTGACTTCTGAAACCGTTACGTCAAAAATCAATGTCGGCATTGCGCCCAACAGCCTTGTGCAAGATGCCAATGGCGATGTATGGGTTTTGTGCGGCGGTGCATGGGGCGCGGCGAATGGCAAATTGGTACAAATTAAAAACAATGCCATAGCTGCCACTTTTAATGTGCCGCAAGGGTCAAGTAGTTTGGTCATCAACAGCACTAAAAATGTCTTGTACTTTGTTGGTGGTAAGGCGATTTATCAAAAAGACTTGACGGCGGCGACCCCCTCAGTATGGATTGATAAACCGGCGACAACAGCTACCTTTGCATCACTATATGGCTTAGGTATTGACCCCAAAACCGGTTATGTTTTCTGTGCTGATGCTAAGGATTTTACAAAAGCAGGTGTTGTATATGTGTTTAACAACGCCAAAACGTTACAAGATTCCTTGAAAACAGGGATTATACCTAGTAATTTTTGGTTTCAGTAATCCATGTTTGGAAAACGCATAAACACACTGTCGTCAACATGAATCATCCCGAACTTTATAACAAAAGAGTTCGGGATTTTTTATCCCTAAAAAGCGACAGAGTCATCAAATATTTGTAGTGAACTCAAAGGTATTAATGCCTACAAAGTCGTTCAAGACGATGACGTTTACGCTAAAATTAATCAATTAAACAAAGCCGTCAAACGGTTTAAGGAAAAAAGCGGAACTATTGGAAAAAGAAATCCAAACATTGAAAAATGAAAAAATGAACTAATCTTTACCTTATTTTCGTCATTCCCAAAGCAGCATTCCCTAATATTGCAGGATAAAATGATTTCTTATGATGAAATATCTATACATCCTACTTTTAGTATTGCCTACTTTATTATGCAGTCAAAACAAGACAACGGACTCTATTCCAACCGCTTTGGACGTTGTTGAAATCGCAGCAACGCGCTTGACACTCACCGAAACCCAATCGCCGTTGGCGGTAACAGTCTTGAATCAAAAGCGTTTGCAAATGGCAACGCAGCAATTATCTCCTTATGAGGTATTAAGTGCTATTCCGGGCGTATTTGCGATGAATCCAGATAATTTTTCTCAAGATTTAAGGATTTCAATACGTGGTTTTGGTGCAAGAGCCGCTTTTGGTATCCGTGGTATTCGTCTGTTTACTGACGGATTGCCAGAAGGCACGCCTGATGGACAAGCCGATGTGGACAATTTGGACATGGGCATCATCCGTCAAATGGAAGTTTTGCGGGGTGCCGCGTCTTGTCTCTACGGCAATGCGTCGGGTGGTGTGATTTATATGTTGACAGAAAATCCAACAACACGCAAACCGCTTTTGGAAGCACAAACCAGCTTTGGTTCGTATGGTTTTCAAAGGTATCAGCTCAAAATAGGACAGAAATTGGGCAAATTTCTTTATTTTGTCAATGGTTCTTACAATTATACTGAGGGGTATCGGGCTTGGAGTCAAATGCAAAATACCATTCTAAACGGCAAAGCAACTTATCAATTTAATGAATCTACGCGATTAACGCTATTAGCCAATTACGGAAATAGCCCCACCGCAAATGACCCGGGTGCTTTGACAATAGAGAAAGTGAAAGCTAATCGGCGACAAGCCGATTCTACAAATTTACTTTTTGAAACAGGTGAAGCGGTCACTCAAAGCCGTATTGGGGCGACTTTTGACACCAAATTCAAGCAAAAACACAGTATTTCAGCCCGTACTTTTTATACGTCTCGACGTTTGCTCAACCGTTTGCCTATTGCTGCCAATGGTTTTGGGGATTTAAAACGCAACTATTATGGCGGCAGCGTGAGTTATCAATTAGATGAAAAAATTGGCACTCTGCCTTACCGTTTAAAAATCGGCATTGACGTTGAAAATCAAGAAGATAGGCGACAACGGTATGCCTATTTGAAGACGGTGACTGATGGTGTGACGAAATATAAACAAGACAAACTCGCGCTCGACCAATTGGAATCGTTTCAAAGCATAGGCATTTATTTGTTACAGGATTTGCACCCGACAGACGCTTTGTTATTGTCTTTCGGCGTTCGTTTTGATGATTTGAATTTGAAAGCAACGGATTATTTTTTATCAAATGGCGACCAATCGGGCAGTCGACATTTTACAAAGGTCAATCCGATGGCAGGCATGAGCTATTCTTTTACAAAAAAGGCTTCGGTTTATGCCAATTTTAGCACCACTTACGAAAGTCCAACCTTAAATGAGTTGTCGAATAATCCAGATAACACAGGCGGTTTTAATCCAACCTTAAAACCACAAGCCGCACAGTCGTTTGAAATCGGTACAAAAGGCAGTTTTACTGAGGGGGTGCATTTTGATGTCGCCTTGTTCCGTATTGAAACCCAAAACGACCTTGTGCCTTATCAAATCACAGGACAAACAGGTAAGACTTTTTATAGAAATGCAGGAAAAACCCTTAGAAAAGGCTTAGAATTGGGTTTAAATTACCAATTTACTGAGGGGTTGACGGCATACTACACACAGACGTTTTCAAACTTTACTTACGAAACGTACTCCGTCAACACTACGTCTTTTGATAGCAATGTGTTGCCCGGTATTCCTAAAACACATGGACAATTAGAGTTGCGTTATACACCGACGAATGGTTTTTTTGCGATAATTCAAGGACGTTATGTTGGAAAAGTGCAAGCCAATGATGCGAATACGGCTGCCGCAGATGCTTACGGCATTTTGAATGTCCGTTTAGGTCATACTTTTTCTATAAAAACTTGTGAAATTGAACCGTTTTTAGGTGTGAATAACGTGACGAATACGACATATATCGCCAATGTTCAAATCAATGCACAAAGCAATCGGTATTTTGAACCTGCCACCTTGCGGTATTTCTTTGGCGGGGTAAAATTTAGGTTGAAATGATAAATGGTAACTTTCCAAAAATTTTAAACTTTTGGAAAGTTGTGTACATAGAACGTTCTTACTGAATCTTAATCGTCTTTTTTTGCTTGGTATAAGCACTGAAATAGCCTAAAATTGCACCATTTAGATTCGTTACAGGGTTTGTCGGCGTTGCTGAATTGCTGTTTTGTCCACCACTTCCTTCCGCCATTGTCGAAAAATAGAGATAACTCGGCGCGTCTATACAACGCATTTCAAGCGTTACACTATCACCGATTTTAATTTCATCGTCATTATCATTGCCACCAAACAATGGTCTGCCGTTTAGCTCGCCATCGCTCAATTCATCATTGACCGCATAGATACTTTTCTGCACTTTGCCGTTAACTGACATGATAAAACGGTAATTGTCACCGATGCCTTTTGGGTCAATATAGCGTGGAATAAGACTTATCCTTGTACTGCCAAAAAAAGATTGTTTTAAGGCAGAAATACTATCCAAATTAACTTTACGCGGTATCGTTGAAGTGGCTGTAACGGTTTTACCCTCGACTTTTATCGTTAAATCGTAAGTATTGCCCACTTTTCCAACCAATTTAGTTCCTTTGTACAGTCCTGCACTCGTTTCTTTAAGCGTATCTGTCTCGCCTGTTGCTCGATTTTTGATAAAAACGACGGCATTACTGAGGGGTGGGAATGTATTCTTGTCCGTAAAATTAATCGTTTTTGAGAGTTGAACAGTGGCACGTTCTGCTGGGTCGTCTGACAGTTGTGCATCTACGACGATTTGTGGGTCAGCGGTGTTTAAATCCAATTCAATGATTTTTGTGCAACTGCTTAGCATGAGCGCAGCAACGATGATAAAGCCGCTTGATATTTT
>JAYTUR010000267.1:0-2239 GCA_043744475.1 Saprospiraceae bacterium
AGTGCACTCGTGATTTTTCTAACAATACGGATATGATTAAAAAACTCTCTGGCAATAATCCGTATGACAGTATAGGTTGGAATGGCGAGAATCATACCACCGATGCCGCCGATTTTTGCGCCGATGAGCGTTGCAATGAATATTTCTAAGGGATGTGCCGCTACTCGGTTTGAAAAAATAGCAGGTTGTACTATCCAATCATTTAGAAACTGCATAATGCCAAACAATACCATAACTTTGAAAAGCATAGGCACTGTTTGGTCATAAAAATCCAAAGACAAACTTGATGAAACCGTAATTAACAAAGCAAATGCACAACCTAGCATAGGACCTAAGTAAGGAACGATATTAATGAGTGCGGCAAAGATAGCTATCAAAAGAGCATTTTCGATGCCCATAATCCACAATGAAATGGTCAAAAACAAAACGACAAAAAGCATTTGTAGAAGTAATCCGCTGAAATAACGAGACAACATGGTAGCAGTGTCGCTGACCGCTTCACGGACGTTTGCATCGTATTGGTCGGGAACAAGTTGCGCCATAAACTCTGTAAACATATTGCGTTCCTTGAGGAAAAAAAACGAAATAAAAATCACCGAAACCGTTCCAATCGCTAAGCTACTCGCCGTCATTAAGATATTTCTGAAAAAATCACTGACCAAAGAAGGCGAAAACCACGTCTTAAACGAATGTTCCAAAGCCATAAGAATGTCTTCTTTGGGCTTTATCAAACCGAACCGATGCCCCCAATTAGTGAGTTGTTGAAGCGGCAATTCAAGCCCTTTTGTGAAAGAGTCATATTCAATTTTCGATAAATTATTGGCTTGTGTAACCACAAGCGGAACGAAAATAGAAATCAACGAAAAGAGGATAAAGATAAAAAACGATAAGACCAACAGGGCAGATACTGAGGGGGGTAAATGTCTTTTGCCAATGCGTACACGTTGATAAAAAAAACGCATAAACGGCTGTCCCAGCATAGAAACGACCCAAGCGATGAGGACATAAGAAACGATATCGCTGAAATACCAAATAATGGCACCTGCCACGACAAGTGTGAGGGATATAGCGATGTTGCGTTGCGTCAAATTCATTTTGCAGATTTAAACAGATTGAATTGATTGTTGAACGTTTAGTAAACTTTTAAAGTTTACTAAACGTCATATTCGCTACGGCTTTAATTTATCGTTTTGAGCATGACGATTTGTATCTCTTTTCGTCTTTTTGTCCAAATTTTTTGCCAAAGCGTCGGTCAAATTTACACCTGTTTGATTAGCCAAACAAATTAACACAAACAAAACATCTGCCATTT
This sequence comes from Saprospiraceae bacterium, assembly GCA_043744475.1. Classification (GTDB taxonomy): domain Bacteria; phylum Bacteroidota; class Bacteroidia; order Chitinophagales; family Saprospiraceae; genus JAAFJT01. The sequence goes on from JAYTUR010000267.1 coordinate 1,313, forward strand.
CGTCCGACAAGTCATCTTTGGCTGTTGCTGCCAATTCTGGCGTTTTGAAGGATTGCTCGCCATAAAGCCTTGACATCAGCCGCGCCACTTCGCCGACTTCTTCGGTCAATATTGCCATATTGGTTAGTTCGTTGTAGTAGCGAATGCCGATGGTTTTTATCCATTCATCAACGGTTTGCTGCGCTTGTTCGATGGTCATTTCGATGAATTTGCTTGAAAATTACGGTAATTATCTTTTAAGTGCACATCTTTCCAAAAGTTTTAAACTTTTGGAAAGATTGACTGAAACGCAAGGCATTTGTGAAATCCGTTTTGAAAAATCCATTTTAAAACTACTTGAAAAAGGCTTTTGCTATTGGTTTAATAACACCGACCCACTGCCCATATTGTTTGCCCGAAGGGTGCAAACCATCACCCGCAACAAGGCTCGGGTCTTTGAGTCCTTGTCTTGAAATAGGCGTTATTTGAGCATAAGCGACACCTTTTGCCTTCGTAATGGCTTCATTCGCTGTATTGTATTGGTCAATGCCGTCACTGATAGATTGTTGTCCGCGACCAAAAGGTGTATAAGCGTAATCGGGAATCGAAACGACAATAACCCGTTCCTTTTTGCCACCTGCAAATTGGATAGCACGGTCTAAAAGGGCTGAAAATGACGGTTTGTAGTCCTCAATAGAACGTCCACGATATTGGTTATTGACACCAATGAGCAACGTGACCATGCTATATGTATTGCTTGATAAACCCGCAGCGTTGATACCGTTATCGAGTTCGTCGGTTGTCCAACCTGTCCGAGCGACAATTTTAACAGTGCTGAATTTGATGCCATCAGCAGCCAAACTATCTGCTAATTGATTGGGAAAACGTTCTGCTTCCTTGACACTTTCGCCAATGGTGTATGAGTCGCCAAGTGCGAGGTAAGAAAAA